>JAOPYS010000180.1 GCA_025964465.1 Thermoleophilia bacterium | reverse complement strand
GAGGAGCACGGATGCTCGTCGCCCCAGTCAACGCCAGCTTCGATCGCGTCGTGATCCGCCGCACCGGCGGCATCGCCGGCATCGACCAGACCCTCACCGTGGGCAAGGACCTCGCGGCCACCGTCGCGTGCCGCAGGGACGGCGACCGCTCCTTCCAGCTCGATGCCGCGCAGGCGCAGGAGCTGGTGCACGCGCTGTCACGCGTCGCCACGGAGCGGCCGACCGGCAACGCGGCACAGGTGCGCGACGGGCTCGGGTACGACATCGAGCTGACGTGGAACGGGCAGACCTACCACGTGCACGGCGCGGACGTGGGCGCGGACGACGCGCTGCACGGCGTGATGTTCGCGGCCAACCGGTTGATGGCCGGCGAGGAGGCGGCACCGTTCCACACGATGGAGGTGCACGACGTGCCGCGCGAGGAGCCGGTCAGCGTCGGCGCGCCCGCCGACAACGGCAACGTCGGCATCGTTCCGCCCTGGCTGACGTAGGGTCGGGCGCGTGAGCGTCCACGAGGTCGACACGCCCCACGGCACCGCGCAGCTGCACGTCACCGACGTGGCGGCGCCGAGCGGGCTGCTCGTGCTCGGGCACGGGGCCGGCGGCGGCGTGGACGCGCCGGACCTGCTCGCCGTGTGCGCGGCGGCGGCGGAGCGGGGCGTGCTGGCCGTGCGCGTGCTGCAGCCCTACCGCGTGGCCGGTCGACGTGCGCCGGCGCCGGCCCGGCAGCTGGACGCGGCCTTCATCGCGGCGGTCGCCGCCGCACGCGAGCTTGCACCGCCGAGCGTGCCGCTCGTGGTGGGTGGACGCTCCTCCGGGGCGCGCGTTGCGTGCCGCACCGCCGGCGAGCTCGGCGCGACGGGCGTGCTGTGCCTCGCCTTCCCGCTGCAGCCCGGCCCACGGAAGTCAGGCCCGGCCCCGAGCCGCCTGCCCGAGCTCGAGGCAGTCGCCGCGCCGGTGCTGATCGTGCAGGGCGAGCGCGACTCGTTCGGCATGCCGCCCACAGCGCCGGGGCGCGAGGTCGTGCAGGTCGCCGGCGACCACGCGCTCAAGCGCGACGTCCCGGCGGTGGTGTCGGCCGTCACGACGTGGCTCGACGCACTGCTCGCGTGAGGTGACCGCGACGGGCCCGCTGGCGGACCGTCAGCGCGGGTGGCGCAGGTCGATGGTGGAGGCGCCACCGACGACGGCCTGCAGCTCGGGCACGAGCGCCGTGGCGGTGGGCTGCCAGTAGCCGGGGAAGCTGCCGAGGCGCAGCAGCCAGGCCGACTGGACGCCGTCGGGCGCGAGGCCGCCGAGGCTCGCGACGTACCAGCCACCGTCGGCCAGTTGCAGCACGGCCTGCGCCTGCTTGTCGCCGTCCGCCATGCCCGGGCGCGTCGTCAGCGCGATCGCCCGCGCGGCCCGCACCGCGTCGTCGTACCCCGATGCCGCGACCGGCACGAGCCGTCCGGCACCCGCCGGACGCTGCGCCCAGAACTCGTCCCAGCCCAGCTCGGCGGCCGCGTCGATGGTCGCGGCGTCCCACGTGGGGAAGGCGGAGGCGACCTTCGACATCGGGCGCGGCCCGCCCGGCGCCGGGATGGGTCGGTAGTCGAGCCGCACCAGCGCGGTGCGCCCGAGCTCGTCGAGGCGGGCGGCGGTGTCGGGCATCGTGGCAAGTCGCATCGCCCGACCCTACCGCTGCCGGCCCGAAACGGGTATGGCCCGGGGATGGAGCGCAGCACCAACCGCACCGTCCTGCTGGCGTTCGTCGTGAACGTGGTGGTGGCGCTCGTCAAGACCGTCGCCGGGGTCGTGACCGGCTCCGCGTCGATCGTGGCGGAAGCGGCGCACTCGTGGGCGGACACGGGCAACCAGCTGTTCCTGCTCGTCGCGGACCGCCGCTCCCAGCGACCGGCCGACGACGAGCACCCCTTCGGGCACGGCCGCGAGGCGTACGTGTGGTCGCTGTTCGCGGCGCTCGGGCTGTTCGCGGTCGGCTCGCTGGTGTCGATCGCACACGGCGTGCAGGAGCTGGGCTCCGACCCCGGGGAGGACGGCCACGTCGGGGTCGCCTACGCCGTGCTCGGCGTCGCCGCGCTCTTCGAGGGGGCGTCCTTCCTCCAGGCGTTCGTGCAGGTCCGGCGCCGTGCGGCACGCGGGCGTCGCGGGATCGGCGGCTACGTGCTGCACACCTCAAACACCACCCTGCGTGCGGTGTTCTTCGAGGACGCCGCCGCACTGGGCGGCCTGCTGATCGCGTTCGGCGGGGTGCTGCTCGCCCAGCTGACCGGCTCCTCGCGACCCGACGCGATCGGGTCGATCCTGGTCGGCGTGCTGCTCGGCGCGGTCGCGGTCGTGCTCGTGGACCGCAATCGACGGTTCCTGATCGGCGAGACCGTCGACCCGGAGGTGCGCCAGCGGGCCATGGACCTGCTGCTGGAGTCGCCGGAGGTCGAGTCCGTGGGGTTCCTGCGCCTGGAGTACGTCGGGCCCGACGAGGTGATCGTGCTCGCCGCGATCGACCTCGTGGGCAACGAGCGCGAGCACGACGTCGCCCGGAGCCTGCGCACCGTGGCAGCACGGGTGGAGCGGCGCCCCGAGGTACGCCGCGCGCTCCTGACGTTGGCGATGCCCGGCGCTCAGTCGGACCCGGCCGACCGCACCTCGTCGTAGGCCCTGGCCCGGTCGACACGGATGAGGGCGGCGGCCAGGCGCGGCAGGTCGTCGCCATCGACGAGGCGGGCCAGCCGCGCCGGGTCGTCGGGCAGGCCGAGGCGCGCGGCCGCGGTGAGCGCACGCCGGTCCAGGAATGGTCGCACGTCGCGCCACACGCCCTGCGCCTCGCGCAGGAAGATCGCGGCGCCGACGGGCCCGATGCCGTTGAACTCCTGCAGGAGGCGCTGCAGCTCGGCGACGTCACCGGCCGCGGCGTCGTGCAGCCGCCGCAGGTCGCCGTGCCAGCGCTCCTCCAGCAGCTCCACGAGCTCACCGAGCCGGGTCGCCGTGCTCTCGTCGTAGCGCGCGTAGCCATTCCGGTTCAGCACCGTGACGCGCTGTCGCCACGACGAATTCGCGAGGTGCTGCGGCGTGGTCCACCCCGCGTCGAGCACGCCCCGCATCGCCTCCACCGCCTGCGGCGTGCCGATGCGCGCGCCGAGCAGCTTGCACAACACGAGCAGCTGGAAGAGCGGTGCCGGCTCGTCGCGCAGCGCGATGCCAGCCTCCTCCGCGAAGGTGGTGCCGAAGCGCTCGAGCAGCGCGGCGATGGTGGCGGTCCCGTTCACCGGCCCGCTCAGGGCAGGAAGCGCCCGCCGGTCACGCCGTAGGTCTCGCCCACGACGAAGCTCGATTCGGGCGACGCGAGGAAGACGTACAGCGGTGCACACTCGGCGGGCTGGCCGGGGCGGCCGAGCGGCGTGTCGCCACCGAACTCGGTGAGCGCCTCCTGCGTCTGCCCACCGCTCGGCTGCAGCGGGGTCCACACGGGGCCGGGCGCCACGGCGTTGACGCGGATGCCCTTGGGGGCGAGCTGCTGCGAGAGCGACTTGGTGAAGGCGACGATGGCCGCCTTGGTCGTCGCGTAGTCGAGCAGCGAATCCGACGGCTGGTAGCTCTGCACGGACGCGGTGTTGATGATCGTGGCGCCGGCGGGAAGGTGCTCGACCGCCGCCTTGCACAGCCAGAACATCGCGTAGATGTTCGCCTTCATCGTCGAGTCGAACTGCTCGGTCGTGAGGTCGCTGATGCTGGCGACGTCCTGCTGCTCGCCCGCGACGTTGACGAGGATGTCGAGCCCGTCGAGCTCCTTCGCCGCGCGCTCCACGAGCTGCGTGCAGAACGCCTCGTCGCGCAGGTCGCCGGGGACGGCCACTGCCGTGCGGCCCTCCGCCTCGATCAGCTCGACCACCTCGCGCGCGTCGGCCTCCTCGCTCTCGAGGTAGTTGAGCACCACGTCCGCACCCTCGCGTGCGAAGGCGATCGCCGCGGCGCGGCCGATGCCGGAGTCGGCGCCGGTGATGAGCGCCTTGCGCCCGTGCAGGCGTCCCGTCCCGCGGTAGCTCTCCTCGCCGTGGTCGGGCTTGGGGTCCATGAGCTTGGCGAGCCCCGGCTGCGGCTGCGGCTGCTTCGGGAAGGGCGGCCGCGGATGCATGGTCGTGGGGTCCTGCATCGTGTACTGGTCGGGCGTGGTGGTGGTGGAGGAGGAGGAAGTCATGCCGACGTCATGTCACTCCCGTCACTCGTCAAACGTGGCGACCACCTGCTCGACCTGGCGTGCCACGGTGTCGGCCGCGTCCAGGTCGATCGCGTCCTCGTCGACGCCGGGTGGCTCGAGCGTCGCGAGCTGCGAGCCCAGCAGCGCGGGCGACGCGAAGTGGTGGCGGCGCGCCTCGACCCGGTGCTGCAGGAGGGTGCGGTCGCCGTGCAGGTGCACGAACCGCACACCCGGTCGGCGCAGCACGTCGCGGTGCCTGCGGGCCAGGGCCGAGCAGGCGATGACCCCGCTTCCCCCGATCGCGGCCTGCTCGTCCATCCACGACGCGATGCGCCCGAGCCACGGCAGTCGCTGCTCGTCGGTGAGCGCCTCGCCGCGGTGGAGCATCGCGATGCTGGCCCCGTCGTGCAGGTCGTCGCCCTCGAGCATCGGCCACCCGAGCCGCACGGCGAGCGCTGCGGCGACCGTCGACTTGCCGGCGCCCGACACGCCCATCACGACCAGCATCCGGGGGACGAAACCGCTCACGCGCGACCTGCCGCGGCCGCGTCGAGGATGACCTGGAGCCGGCCCGGGCCGGGGTCGGCGAGGCTGGCCGGCACGTCGCGCGTCGGCGGCTCGGCGAACGCTCGGTGCGCCGCGACGGCGAGCTCGGAGCCCGACACGAGGAAGACCACGCGCGCGGCGGCGTCGATGAGCGGCAGGGTGAAGGTCACGCGGGGCACGACTGGCTCGCGGCCCGGCGCGTCGACGTGCGACACGAGCCGCTCGCGCTCCTCGACCGCCGCGCTGCCGGGCGAGAGTGACGCGGTGTGCCCGTCGGGCCCGAGCCCGAGCAGGACGAGGTCGAAGCTCGGCAGGCCGGCCTCGCCCATCGGCACTTCGCGGCGGATGCGGGCCTCGTAGTCGGCGGCGGCCGCGGCCGCGCCCAGCTCGGTGCGCACCAGCTCGACGGCTCGCGGGTCGACGCGGTCGAGCAGCGCAGCACGCGCCGCGCCGGCGTTCGAGAGGTCGTCGTCGACGGCGACGACTCGCTCGTCGCTGAACCACACGGTCGTGTTCGACCAGTCGACCTCGTCGGCGTCGAGCGCGCGGTACGCGTCCTCGGCGGCGGCCCCGCCGGCGAGGGCGACGTGCCCGCCGGCGCGCACGACCTCCGCGAGCACGGACGCGCCGGTCTCGGCGACGTCCTCCACGACCAGCAGCTCGCCCGGGCGGTTCACCGCTGCTTCACCGCGTGCCCACCGAACCCGTTGCGGAGCGCCGCGTTGAACCTGGCGGCGAAGGCGCCCTGGCCGCGCGAGGAGAAGCGCTCGAACAGCGCTGCGCTGATCACCGGCGTCGGCACGCGGCGCGCGACCGCCTCCTCCACCGCCCAGCGACCCTCGCCCGAATCGTCGACCCACGGCTGGAGCCCCGCCAGGTCGTTGCCCTCGGCCTCGAACGCCTCGGCGGCCAGCTCGCACAGCCACGAGCGCACCACCGACCCGCGCATCCACAGGTGCGCGACCTGCGCGTTGTCGACGTCGTGCGGCCCGGCGTCGAGCAGCGCGAACCCCTCCGCGTAGGCCTGCATCATCCCGTACTCGATGCCGTTGTGGACCATCTTCACGTAGTGGCCCGAGCCGCTCGCGCCCATGTGTGCCCAGCCCGGGCCGTGCAGGTCGTCGGGCGCGGGGGCGAGCACGTCCAGCACCGGCGCGAGGCGCTCGACGGCCTCGGGCGCGCCGCCGACCATCATGCAGTAGCCGAGCTCGAGGCCCCAGATCCCGCCGGAGGTGCCGACGTCCACGAAGTCGATGCCGCGCTCCGCCAGCGCCGCGGCGTTCAGGTCGTCGTCGCTGAAGCGCGAGTTGCCGCCGTCGACCACCAGGTCGCCCAGGTCGAGCAGGTCGCCGAGCTCGGCGATCGTGGCCTGCGTGGCGTCGCCCGCCGGCACCATCACCCACACGGCGCGCGGCGCCGACATCGACGCGACCAGCTCCTCCAGCGAGCTCGTCCCCGTGGCGCCCAGCTCGGCCGCGGACGCGACGGCGGCCGGGTCGAGGTCGAAGGCGAACACCTCGATGTCGGAGTCGCGCAGGATGCGCTGCACCATGTTGTGCCCCATGCGCCCGAGGCCGACGAATCCGATCTGCATGTCGCGACGCTACCCCGCCGCCATGCGCAGCAGTCTCGACCGGATACGCCTCGCCGGACGCGCCTGACCCGCTATCGTGGCGCGATGACCGAAGCTGCGCCGACGATCCACCCCCTCGCCCCCGACGACGACGCGGCGACGCGGGTGCTCGAGCTGACGGCGCCCGACCGGCCGCGACCGGAGGCCGGGCTGCACGTCGTCGTGCACGTCGCCGAGGGCGGCAACACCGCCTACGGGCGCATCGAGGACCCCACCTCACCCGGCCACGGCTCGCAGCGATGGCTGCAGCACGCCCGACGAGGGTCCAGCCCGGGCGGCTGGACCGAGCAGCACCACCCGCGGTCGGAGACCGAGGTGGGTGCCTGGAAGGAGCGCGCCGCGGCCGGGCTGGACCGCCAGCTGATCGAGCGCTGCCGGCAGGCGTGGCGCCTCGAGCAGGACCCGCCGTACCTCGTGGAGTTCGCACCGGTCGCGCTCGCGGACGTCGACGTTTCGTAGACGGGGTGCCGGACACGCTCGGTGTTCCTCGAACATCTAACGAAAGCGTGCCCCTCCATGATCCTGCGCATCGACCGATGGCTCACCGAGCTTCCCCCGCCGAGCGACCCCGACCCCGCCGGCGCGAAGATCGTCCAGGAGCTGATGGGCGGCAAGTTCGGCGAGATGTCGACCTTCCTCAACTACACGTTCCAGTCCTTCAACTTCCGCGACCGGCAGAAGGCGCGCCCGTTCTTCGACCTCGTCTCCAACATCGCGGCGGAGGAGTTCGGCCACATCGAGCTGGTCGCCGCCGCCATCAACTCGATGCTCACCGACGACAAGAGCATCGAGGATTCGATCGACCCCGCCAACTCGCCGCTGCTGGCGCTCGCCGGCATGGCGATGAACCCGCACCACGTGGTCAACGGCGGGCGCGGCGCACTGCCCCAGGATTCGCGCGGCCTGCCGTGGACGGGTGACAACGTCGTGTCGACGGGCGACCTGCTCTTCGACCTCACGCACAACTACTTCCTCGAGACGGGTGCGCGCTCGGGCAAGCTGCGCGTCTACGAGGCGGTCGACCACCCGGCGGCGCGGGCGCTGACGGGCTACCTGCTCGTGCGCGGCGGCGTGCACCAGGTCGCGTACGCGCGTGCGGTGGAGAACCTGACGGGCACCGACCTGACCAAGCTCTTCCCCGGGCCGCGCGTGCCGTCGATGTCGATCAAGGAGTCGCGCCCGTACATCGAGCGCGGCGACCACCGCCGGCTGTACCGCTTCTCGCCCGACGACTACCGCGAGCTGGGCGCCGTGTTCAACGGCAACCACCCCGAGACGGGCGAACCGCTCGAGGTGGTGGACGAGGACCCGACGCAGCGGCCCCTCCCGCAGGACCTGCCCTCGCAGAACGACGTGTTCGCCCCCGGCTACTCGACGGACGAGATCCGCGAGATCGCCGACGGGCTGCGCAAGAAGGCGGGCCTGCCGGACGAGGTGATCGGCGACGTCGCACCGCCGCCCACCCCGCTGCGAAAGGGCAAGGGGCGCGCCACCGCGAGCATGGCGACCAAGGCAGCCGTGAAGCCGGCGGCCAAGGCCGAGGCGCGGTCGAGGAAGTCATCCAACAAGGCGGCCGGGGAGGCCGTCGCCGCGTCGAAGCGGCCGGCGAACAAGGTCGCCAAGGGCGCTGCCACGCGGGCCGAGGCGAAGCCTGCCGCCGTGGCGAAGTCCAAGGCCAAGGCGGCCCCCAAGCCCTCCGGGGCGAAGCCGGCCGCGAAGACGAAGTCCGGTGCGCGCCGCAAGTAGGGACGCCGACGCTCCCGCCGCGCCCGGCACCGCTCCTCCCCGAGGCGACGGTGCCGGGCATGTAGGTTGACCCGATGCCGATCGCGTTCCAGGGGATCGCCGGAGCCTTCGGCGAGGAGGCGCTCGTCCAGCGCTTCGGAGAGGCGGCCGAGCGGGTCGGCCTCACGTCGTTCGCGGACGTGTTCCGCGCCGTCGCCGACGGCACGGCGGACGCCGGCCTCGTGCCGATCGAGAACTCCCTCGCGGGGAGCATCCTCGAGAACTACGACCTGCTGCTCGAGCACGGGCGCGACGTGCAGGTGGTGGGCGAGGTCGTGCTGCCCGTCCGCCACTGCCTCCTCGCGCCGCCCGGCACCCGCCTCCCTGACATCACCCGGTGTCACTCGCACCCACAGGCGCTGGCGCAGTGCGCTGCGTTCCTGCGCGAGCACGGCATCGAGCCCGTCGCTGCGGCGAACACGGCGGTCGCGGCGCGCGACGTGGCGGCGCTCGCCGAACCGGGGGTCGCGGCGATCGCGAGCGCGCGCGCCGGGCGCATCCACGGGATCGAGGTGGTCGCCGCGGACGTGCAGACGCGCAGCGACAACACCACGCGGTTCTTCGTCCTCGCGCGCGAGCGGGACGCGAGCGCGGCCGCCGACAAGGCGTCGCTCGCGTTCACGACCCGGAACCGGCCGGGCGCGCTGCTCGCGAGCCTCGAGGGGTTCCGCGACGCCGGACTCAACCTCACGCGCATCGAGTCGCGGCCGACGGGCGCCGCGCTCTGGGAGTACACGTTCCACGTCGACGTGGAGGCCGCGGAGGGGGACGCCCTCGAGGAGGCCGTCCTCGCCGACGTGCTCGCCGTGCTCGAACAGCGCGGTGCGCATGCCCGGGTGCTCGGCCGCTACGCCCGCGGATGAGGCATGCCGCGTCAGTCGGCGTGGTCGTCGGGCGTCGGGTCGGGCCGGTCCGGCACGTCGTCGGGGGCGATCGGCGGCACCTCGAGGTCAGCCTCGGCCCGGTCGGCCAGGGCCTCGCGCAGGAAGATCTGGGCGATGCCCGCGAGCGGGATGGCGAGCAGCGCGCCCGTGATGCCGAGCAGCTGTGACCCGGCGAGGATCGCCACGAACACGATCACGGGTGAGAGCGACACCACCTTGCCGAGGATGGCAGGCTGGATCACCAGGTTCTCGGCCTGCTGGTACACGAGCAGCGCGACGCACATGATGATGCCGTCCGTCACCCCGCCGGCGAGGAAGGCGACCGTGACGGCCGGCAGCGCCCCGATCGTCGCGCCCACGAGCGGCACCACGTCCAGCAGCCCCATCCACAGCGCGAGCGGGAGCGGGCTGGGCAGCCCGAGCGCGAAGCACGCGACGAGCACGGTGACCCCGGCGATGACTGCGATCAGCAGCGTGCCCGCGACGTACCCGCTGACACTGCGGTAGGAGTCGATGATCAGCTTCCACCACCGTCGCGAGGCGATGGCCGGGAAGACCTGCACGAGCCCGCCTGTGAGTTCCCCGCCTCCGAGCAGCAGCAGCACCATCAGGAAGATCACCGTCAGCGCACCGAACACGCCGGCGAAGATCGTGGCGACGACCGTCCCCAGCTGCGATCCCACCTTCGCTGGCAGCTTCTCGACCTGCGCGCTCGCCTTGTCGATGATGTCGTACTTCTTGTCGGCGTCCCGCACGAGCTTGGTGTCGCGCAGGTCCTGGACGTAGCCCGGGGTGTCGGTCGCGAGCTGCGTGCCCTGGTCGATGAGCGGCGGGACGAACACCGCGACGAGCGCGAGCAGCACCACCACGAGCAGCCCCGTGAAGACGAGCACCGCCGGCGTGCGCGCCAGCCCGCGGCGCTGGAAGAAGCGCACGACGGGGTCGGCGGCCACCGCCAGGAAGATCGCGATGACGATCGACAGCAGCAGCGGCGCGAGCACCACGAGCAGCAGGCACCCGAGCGCGAACCCGGCGACGATGAACAGCACCTTGAGCACGTCGACGGTGCGCACCCGCGAGCCGTTGCGCTCGAGCGCCATCGCCCCGCCGTCGTTGTCGACGACCAGCGTGGAGGTGGCGGTGGACGACGTGGAGGACAGGTCGGAGGTGGAGGACATACCGCCCTCTACCCGCATCCGCGACGCGTCATCGGCCGCGGGTCAGTCCTTGAACACGTGGCGCTGTGCGCGCTCGAGCACGTAGTCGTCGGCGTTGACGCCGTCGGGGATCGAGAAGCGCTCGGAAAGCAGCCCCTCGTACTCCCACTCCACGTACGCCCAGGCCTCGGCGGCATCGGCGTGCCACGTGTCGCCGGCGTCGTTGGCAGCCCGGTCGTAGCGGTACGCCATCGCCTCGAACTCGGACTCCTCCACCATCACCACGGCCGGCCACGGCGCGGGCTTGCCGCCGTCGACGTGGCTGACGCAGCGCTTCCGCTCCTCCGGCTCGCTGCGCACGAGCACGAAGCCCACGGAGGCCCACGTCCGCGGCGCCCCGGCGTCCACGTTGCCGGGGCGGGTGGTCGGGGTCGCGGAGCGCTTGCCTGCGGTCATCGTCGGGCCTCCTCGGCATCGTGCTGCGCCACCCACGTCGCGTGGTGGTGCTCGGCGAACTCGCGGTCGACCTCGCCCGTGACCATGCCGCGCATCGCCGCGCGCGTGTGCGGGTGGATGACGGCCAGGTACACGTGCCCGGTCACGAGCAGCACGAGGAAGAGCGTGAACAGGTCGTGCACCGGCACCGACCCCTCGAACCGCCACTCGGTGTGGCGCTCGCCGTACCACAGCAGGAACCCCGTGACGTACATCAGCACCATGCCGCCGGAGAGCATTGCGGTGTTGAGCTTCTGCCCCGCGTTGAAGCGCCCCTGCGGTGCGGGCGACACGCGCCCCATCTGCGCCGCCGGCCCGGCCTTGAGCCACGCCATGTCGTCGGCGTCGAGGTACTGCACCTCGCGGGCCGAGCGCAGCACGGCGCGCCGGTTGCCGAGCACGGCGACGAGCGTGAACCCGACGCCCAGCGCGATTGCCGCCCACAGGTGCACGCCCTTCGCCGCCGGGCGGCTCATCAGCCCGGAGAGCGAGGGGAAGTAGAGGATCAGCCCCGTCGCGAGCATCACCGCGAAGGCGACCACCACCTCCCAGTGCAGGACGCGCTCGGTCAGCGTGAAGCGGGCGATGCGCGTCGGGGGCGTGGTGGGCACGTCAGCCACCGTACCCGTTGGAGCGGCCGACGTACGCGTCGGTGTCGTAGCCGCGCTGCTCCCAGTACCCGGACATCTGCTCGGAGTCGAAGCGGATCTCCTTCACCCACTTCACCCCCTTGTAGCCGTACATGTCGGGCAGCACCATGCGCAGCGGGGCGCCGTGCTCGCGGGTGAGCGGCTCGCCGTCCATCGTGTGCGCCAGGACGTTGCCGGCCTCCAGGAACTGCTCCATCGTGACCTGGTCGACGTACGGGTCCTCGAGCGAGTGCATGCTCACGAACTTCGCCTTTCGCGTGGGCTTCACGCGCGCGACGATGTCGGCGGGCAGGATGCCGGCCCAGTGCACGTCCATGACCGACCAGCCCGTGACGCAGTGGAAGTCGGCGGTGATCGGGTGGGAGCGCCACGCCTGCACCTCGTCCCAGCCCAGCTCGATCGGGTTCTCGACGGCGCCCGTGATCCGGAGCCGGTAGCTGGCGGGGTCGAACTTCGGCAGCGGGGACGCCACGGCGTAGATGCGCCAGCTGCCGCCGGGCTTCACGGCCGAGGTCACGTTGGTGACGGCGCGGGAGAGGCCGCTGGCGCGCGAGAGCAGGGTGAGCGCTCCAAGGCCCGTGAGGACGGTAGCGAGGAAGGCGCCCCGGCCGATGGGGCGTTCCCACCCCGTGAGCTCGGTGGGCGCCTCGCGAACCGGGTCGGCGGGGGGTGGGACGTGATCCATGGGCGAACCATACCAAAACGCACAGGTTGCAAACCCGTTGACAGATGGCCGCTTTCGTCGGACCTTCGAGTCATGCGAATCCCCCTCGTGCGCTCCCCCCGCGCCTCCCACAAGCTCATTTCCGGCCTCGCCGTGGCCCTCTTCCTCCTGGCGATGCCGGTCGGCGCGCAGGCAGCCGAGGACTACACGCTGCAGCCCTACGGCACCAAGTGCGTGAGCGGGCAGCCCGACGAGCGCCAGTACTCGTACACGATCTGCTGGAACGACACGGTCCGGCAGGAGAGCTACCTGCGCGTGGACGCGCCCAACGGCACCCGCGTGGCGTTCGTGCGCATGCCCGGCGCCAACGACGTCGCGCCGGCACCGGACGGCTCCTACGTGTACGTCTCGGGCGGCTCCGGCAACCCGCTGCGCAAGTTCGTGCGCACGGCCACCGGCTCCTACGAGCAGGACTACGCCTGGAAGCCGCCGACGTACGTGTTCGACGGCGAGCGCGTGCCGGCGAACGGGCGCCAGATCGCGACAGACGGCTACGGCAACCTCTACGTCGCCAGCGGCATGTGGACGGGCGACACGCCCGGCAACGTCAACCTCACGCACTCGGTCGCCAAGTTCGACCCGAGCGGCAAGGTGCTCGACGTGTTCGGCGGCTACAACAACACGTGGAAGACCGGGCGCGACTACGCGTTCTACTCGCTGGGCGGGATCGCGGTGTCGCGTGACGGCCGCTACCTCTACACCACCGAGGTGCACAACAGCCGCGTGCAGCGCTTCGACCGGCAGGCCGACGGCACGTACAAGTTCGCGATGACGTGGGGCAACAACGCCACGAGCGATCCGTTCCGCGTGGGCCTGTGCATGCCGACCATGCTGGCGGCCCCGTACGACATCGCGGTCGATCCGTGGGGCGACGTGTGGACCACGAGCACGAGCTGCACCTACGTGCAGAAGTTCTCCAAGGACGGCATCTGGAAGTTCTCCAGCTACGTGGGCAACCGCGGCGCGACCCAGCAGGGCATGCTCCCCAACGGCGAGCAGGAGAGGTCGCACAACATCGCGGTGAATGCGCACGGCGACGTGATCGCGGGCGAGAACCGCAACGTGCTGGTTCGCGGCGGCGTGATCCCGCCGTGGCCCGCGATCGACGCGCAGCCCACGCCGACGCCGACCCCCGTGCCGGTGCCCGGTCCCGGTCCGGTGCCGGGCCCGACCCCGGTGCCCAACGGTGACGTGACTGCGCCGACGCTGCGCGGGTTCACCATCCCGGCGACGACGGCGAGCAGCGCCATCGACGTGGCGATCGACGCGACCGACAACGTGGCCGTGGCCACGGTGCGGATGGCGACCGACAACGGCGACGACTGGACGACCTGGCAGCCGTACGCGGCGACGATGCGATTCAGCCTGCGGGCTGGCACCGGGCCGCGTGGCGTCTACGTGCAGGTCCGCGACGCGGCCGGCAACGAGAGCGCGATCGCGTACCACACCACCAACGTCACGGCCCAGGGTCCCGCCCCGGCGCCCGTGCCGGTGCCGAACCCCGTGCCCGTGCCCGTCCCCGTCCCGAACCCCGTGCCGGTGCCGGTGCCCGTGCCGGCTCCCGGCCCCGACGTGACCGACCCGGTCGTGCGGAGCGTCGCGATCCCCGCCACGAACGTCGGCAGCACCGTCGGCCTCATCGTCGACGCGACGGACAACGCGGCGGTCACGGAGATGCGCATGTGCGACGACTACTGCCTGGGCTGGACCCCGTGGGTGCCGTACCACGCGAACGTGTCGTTCGTGCTCCGTGCCGGCGCCGGCTACCGCGGGGTGTACGTCCAGGTCCGCGACGCCGCTGGCAACGAGAGCGGCGCGCTGTACCGCACCACGCTCGTCACCGCCTGACCCGGAGAGAGGGGCCGCGCCGGAGCGTTCAGCTCAGGCGCGTGCCGAGCTTGGGTTCGCGTGGGCCGGCGGGCGTCTCGCCGACCGTGACGCCGCGGGTGAGCACGCCCTCGCGCACCGGCGGACGGTCCTGGCGGCTGGCCATGTCGCCCTCCGCGGTGCCCCACAGCTGGTCGGCGACGAGGTACATCGCGATGCCGGTGGCCATCGCGACGTTGAGGCTGTCCTTGCGCCCGCGCATCGGCAACTCGAGCACCGCGTCGGCCCGCGCGAGCAACGCGTCGTGCGCGCCGAACAGCTCCTCGCACGCGACGAGCACCACGTCGCGCCCCGCGGGGATGCGCAGGTCGGCGGGCGCGATCGCCGTCGCGTGCTGCTCGAGCACGACGACGTAGCGCCCCTCGAACACCGCGTCGAGGTCGGCCGGGTCGGGCGCGTGGCGCCACGGCACCATCTCCACCGCGTCGAGCGCGACCTTGTCGATGCGCCGGTCGGGCGGCGTGCCGGTGATCCCGCTCAGGACCAGCTCGCTGGCACCGGCCGCGTCACACGTGCGGAACAGTGCGCCGACGTTCGCCAGCGAGCGCACGTCGTGCGCCACCACGATCAGGCGAGGTCCTGCCGGTTCCGACGTGCTGTCTGGGGATGCTGCAGGTTCCACGGGAGGAACCGTATCGGGCCGGGCGGATCGAGGACGATCGAACCATGCACGGAGCCAGCCCGGACTTCCTGCAGCGATTGATGCTCGCGCTCGAATACCCGGGCATCGGTGCGCGCTCGGTGGTGCAGCGCGACCGCGCGTTCGTGCACGCCTTCGGGGAACTCGGCAGCCAGGCCGGGTTGAGGCCGCCCCGCCGGACTCACGTGAACAGCTCAGGACCATGAGCCGCGCTCGCCACCTGGGGAGCCCGATTCTCAGCTTCGAGTACTCATTGTTCGCGTCGACGGCCATGAACAACATGACTGACGACCACCAATATGCTGGCCCAGAGAATGGCGCCGCCGAAGAGTGCTTCGATCCAACGGCTCGGATGCGTCCATACGCCCGGATTCGACGGTGTGATCGCGAAGAGTGCCGCTCCGCCTAAGCACAGAACCATGAACGGTACAGCGACGATAGCCGCAGACAGAGCGCCCTCGATGGCGTCGCTCCCGTCCGGAACTGATGCCATTCGCCAGAACTGACGCCCGAGGGTGATGGCGCAGGCGCCGAGGAA
Source organism: Thermoleophilia bacterium (assembly GCA_025964465.1). Taxonomy (GTDB): domain Bacteria; phylum Actinomycetota; class Thermoleophilia; order Gaiellales; family SKUG01; genus JAGQUL01. The sequence goes on along the minus strand of JAOPYS010000180.1, from coordinate 1,858 downwards.
CCCGGCAAACCCGTAACAGAACACGGCCAGACCAAGATCACCATGTCCGGTAGCAACGCCTACAGCGAGTCCAGCGGGAAGCCCGACCCCGGAAAGAACGGCAGCCAAGTCCCTGGTGCGCGACACGGGGCGCATCCTAACGTTCGTAAGTGGAAACGTACGCGCCAATAGCTCGGCCGTTCGCGGCGGCCGTCGATCCGCGCCGTCTTGCTCTGCGATGCTTCGCGCAGATGACGACTCTCGACGAACCACTCCTCCTGCCGTGCGGCGCCACGGTCGCGAACCGCATCGCCAAGCCGGCGCTCAGCGAGCAGCTCGGTGACCGGGGCAACGCGCCGACGGAGCGGCTGGCGACGTTGTACCGGCGCTGGTCGCAGGGCGGGGCGGGGCTGCTGCTGACCGGCAACATCATGGTCGACCCTGCGGCGATCGGCGAGCCGGCGAACGTTGTCGTCGAGGACGACCGCCACATGGCGCAGCTGGAACGGTGGGCGGCGGCGAGCGAGGGGACGGACGCGGCGCTGTGGGTGCAGCTCAACCATCCCGGGCGCCAGTCCCCGCGGCACCTGTCGGCGCAGCCGGTGGCGCCGTCCGCGGTGGCGATGTCAGGCAGCAACCGCGGCGGTTTCGCCAAGCCGCGCGCGCTCGAGGACGCGGAGGTCGAGCGCATCGTCGAGCGGTTCGCGACCACCGCGGGCGTGGTGCAGCGCGCGGGGTTCGCGGGCGTGCAGGTGCACGGCGCGCACGGCTACCTCGTCAGCCAGTTCCTGTCGCCGCGCACCAACCTGCGCGAGGACCGCTGGGGCGGCGACGCGGAGCGGCGCATGCGGTTCCTGGTGGAGGTGGTGCGCGCGATCCGGGCGGAGGTCGGCGCGGGCTTCCCGATCGGCGTGAAGCTCAACTCCGCCGACTTCCAGCGGGGCGGGTTCGACGAGGACGCATCGGTGGAGGTCGTGCGCGTGCTCGAGCGCGAGGGCGTCGACCTGCTCGAGGTGTCGGGCGGCACGTACGAGCGCGCGGCGATGATGGGCACGCCGGCTCCGGGCGTCGAGCGCGAGAGCACGGTCAAGCGCGAGGCGTACTTCCTCGACTACGCCCGCAAGCTGCGCGCGGCCAGCCGCATCCCGCTCATGCTGACCGGCGGTTTCCGCACCCCGGCAGCGATGGCGGAGGCGCTGGCCAGCGGTGACATCGACATGGTCGGCATCGGGCGCCCGCTCACGGTGCAGCCGGACCTGCCGCGCGAGCTGCTCGACGGCACGGCGACGCGCAGCGAGGTGCGCCAGCTGCGCACGGGCGTGCGCTCGCTCGACGGCATCGCGGAGATCGCGTGGCACACCCAGCAGATGCACCGGCTCGCGGACGGGCGCGAGCCCAAGCCGCGCCGCACGGTCGCCCGCGCGCTCGTGCAGGCTGTGCTCACCAACGGCTCGGACACGCTGCGCCGCACCCGCGGCTGACCGCGGAGATCGCGTGGGTCAGCGGTTGCGGCGCGGGCCGGGGCGGCTCGAGCTGGGGCGAGCCGGGCCCTTGGCCTTGCCCTCGCCGCCGGAGCGCACGCCCTCGAGCGTGACCTGCTTGGCGCGCAGCTTCGGGCCGTCGGCGGCCTCGAGGCCGAACGCCACCGGCATGCCGGCGCGCAGCTGGCGGTCGTCGACACCCTGCACGGCGCGGCGGTGGAAGAACACGTCCTTGCCGCCGGCGTCCTGCTTGATGAACCCGAAGCCCTTCTTGGGGTCGTAGCCGGTGATCGTGCCCTTGCCGGCGCCGCCCTTGCTCGCGCCACGCGGCGGGGCGGTGCGGCGCAGCGGAGCGCCGCGGCCGTTGCCGTCCTGCTCGAACTGCGGCGCGTTCGCGC
>JAOPYS010000419.1 GCA_025964465.1 Thermoleophilia bacterium | reverse complement strand
GCGACGGCCGTCGCGGTGTCGCTGCTGGTCCAGAGCGGGCTGCTGCTGACGCTGTTCGGCATGCTCTTCGACTTCGAGCACAACCGTCCGCTCGTGAGCGAGGCACGGCCCGTCGACCTCGGCATGGAGCCGGTGCACCACGCGCCGATCCGCGCGAGCATCGAGACGGCGTCGGTCGACCCGGACGGCGGGTCGCGCCCCGTCGGGGCCTCCGGCCTGGGGCCGGAGCCGCAGGTGGACCCGATGCGCGTGTACGTCGGCGACCCGCGGGACTGATGCTCGGAGCGATCGTCGACGTGTTGGCTGCCGTGCTCGCCACCGCAGCCGTGATGCTGGTGCCGGGTGCGGCGCTGTTCGGTGCGCTGCGGCTGGGACGGATCGTGCCGCCCCTGCTGCGGCCGGCGGCGGCGGTGGCCGGAACCATCGCGATCGCGTCGCTCGCGCTCATGGCGACGCTCTCGCTGCGCTGGTCGCTCCACGCGACCGAGGCGATGGTGGCCGGAGCGACGCTCGCGCTGGGCATCGTCGCGCTGCTGCGCTGGTCGCCGTCGACCGGTCCGCGCCGATCGCTGCGCGAGGTCGCGGCGCCGGCCCTGGCGTTCGGGCTGCCATCGGCGTTGCTCGTCGTGCTCGGCATCTTCGATTCGCCGCACGTGCGCTCCGACACGTACTGGCACGTCGCGCTGTCACGGAAGCTCGAGACCTTCGACCACCTCTCCTCCGCCAAGCTCGCCTTCGAGGCTGGAGCGGCGGGCAACGCCAACTACCCGCTGCCGACGTGGCACGCCCTCGTGGCGATGGCGGCGGACATGCCACGCGTCGACCTGTGGTCGGCGACGTGGTTCCTGACGCTCTGGATGGGGCCCGCAGCGATGCTGGCGTTCGGGGCGATGGCCGCGACGATGCTGGGCGAGCGCCGCGCCGCGCTCGCGGGGTGCTGGACGTTCGTGACCGTCGTGGTGCTCGGGTACGGTCCGTACTTCTTCGCGACGCGGTTCCTGTCGTACGCCGGGCAGGTGGCGATCTACCTGCTGTTGCCGCTGGCCCTGGTGGCGTTCGTCTCGGCGACCACGGCGTTCGGGCGCGAGCGCTGGGCGCACATCGGCGTGGCGTGCGGGGCCACCGTGCTGATCGGCGCGCTCCACGGCAACTACGTGATGTACCCGTTGTTGTTCGCGGGGGGCGGAACGATGCTGCTCCTGATCGCGGCACGCGAGCGATGGCGCAGCGCCCTCTTGGCGACCGCCTGCCTGTCGGTGGTGGGGGCGATCACGCTCGCGGCGCAGCTGCCGTGGATCACGAAGGACGACAACTTCCTGCGCGGCTCGGGCGACCCGACGGGCGAGCCCACGGCGTTCATCCGCCACCGCGACGTGTTCACCGGGACGGAGGCGTCGCACCACGTGGTGCTCGGGTCCCTCGCGGCGCAGCCGATGCTCGTGCTCGGCTCGATCGCCATCCCCGTGCTGTTGCTGGTGGCGCGTCGGCGGCCGGGACCGTGGCTGCTCGCTGGGGGTGCGCTCGGGATCTTCGCGTTCGCGCGCACGCCCCAGGCGATCGACCTGATCGACCGGCTCGGCACGGTCACGCCCGCGACGCGCTTCGACCGCGTCTACCCGGCGGCCGTGGGCGTGACCGCGTTCGCGCTCGGGGTGGGCTGGCTGCTCACGCGCGCGTGGGAGCGCGGGCGCATCCTCGGCGCGACGGTGACGACGGCGCTCCTCGCCGGCATCGCCGTGCTGTCGTGGTGGATCGATTCGCTGCGCGACATCCGCCGCATCGTCGTGACGCCCTTCGTCGAGGCGCGCTGGGTCGGCGGGCTCGATCCGGACCACCTGCCGCGCATCGCGGTCGTCGCGACGGCCGTCGCGATCGTCGTCGCCGCCGTGTGGATCCGCGTACGCACCCGCGACCGAACGCTCGAGACGGACGTCGTGGAGCTGCCGGCGCCGCGCGGCCGGCTGAGTCGCTTCGCGCTCGCGACGCTGGTGGTCGTGGCGGCCGCGGTGGGGCTGGCGCCGGCGACGATCGACCGGGCGGGCGCGACGTGGCAGCCGGAGGCGTACCGCGCCAGCCTGCGACACGACGCGGACGTCACCAAGCTCGAGATCTACGCGCCTGACGTCCGGGCGCGGCTGACATCGATCAAGCCGGGCTCGGTCGTGCTCGCGGCGTTCGACGACACGCGCAAGATCGATTCGCTCGCCCCCGTGTACTCCATCGAGGAGAGCGACCTTCGCGACATCTCCGCGCACCCGCCCGAGCCGGGCCAGCCCGCCGCCGACCGGCTCGCGAAGCTCGTGCGCCAGTGGAAGGCCGACTACGTCGCCGGAAGCCGCGGGTTCGGTGCGTCCAACCGCTCGTTCCGCGCGATGCTGGACGCCGCCGCGGCCGACCCCGCGCACTACCGGCCGATCATCAGCGCGAAGGACTTCAGCCTGTTTCGCGTGGTGGACGCCCCCACCCACTGATCCGGGCGTCGTGCACGGAAGCTTCGACGGTCGCATCCTGTCGACGGACCCGTCATGCTCGCGCCATGCAGATCTCGCTCGCCATCTCGCCCGTCGCGCCCACCCCGACCCCGGGGACCCCGCCCGCCGTTCCGCCGCTGCTGGACTTCCCCGGCCTCGTCGCCGGGTCGATGTTCGACATCGCCAAGGGCTCGAAGGTGGGCTTCCTCACGCCGCACGGCACGACGAGCATCGACCAGATCGACGCGCAGTCGGGCGTGTTCCACATCAAGGCGGGCGCCTTCGGGGTCAACGTCGACATGCTCGTCGCGGTGAAGCGGATCAACGCCACGCAGGTCGAGCTGGTGACGACCAAGGACGGCGCCTCCTCCCGCGCGGTCGGCGACATCGTGGCCACGCGTACCAACTTTGCCGAGTTCGTGAGCACCGACGGCACGAACGAGCACACCGTCATCGCACGCGATGCCGCAACCGGTGTCGTCACGCTCGACGCCGCGGTGCCGAGCTTCGGCAAGGCACACCTCGTGCTGGCGCCGCACACGGCCTGATCCGCGGCACGAGCGTTTCAGGGAACGACGACGTCGACGGCCGGTGCGCGCCGCAGGTCGACCAGGCGCAGGCGGATGACGACCGCGACCCACGCGACGCCGCAGAGCGCTGCGACGACGAGGCGCACGCGATCGGACCCGACGGCGAGCGGTGGCATCGCGGCGAGCGCGGCAACCATCAGGCCGAGGCCCGTGCGACGCGCCTCGAGGATGGAGCCGTGACGCGCGCGCAGGTCGAGCGCGAGCACGAGCGTGGCGACGACGCTGACCGCCATGGCGGCCCATGCGACGTTGCCGGCGGGCGTGCCGGCGTCGAGGCGCGC
>JAOPYS010000385.1 GCA_025964465.1 Thermoleophilia bacterium | reverse complement strand
CTGCGCCGGTAGGCGAGCAGCTCGCGACGCCAGACCATGGCCCCTGCTCGCAGCTCTGCCCGTGCGCCGCTCATCGACCCCTCCGTGCGCGGCGCGCCGCGAGGCGGCCGGGGTCTGCCGGCCCGCTGGCGGCCTCGCCGAGCGTGCGGCCCGTGCGCGCGGCGAACACGTCGTCGAGCGTGGGCCGCGCGACGCGCACGGCGCGCACGACGGGACCGAGCTCGGCGAGCAGGCGCGGCAGCACCCGCTCGGCCTCGACCAGGCGCGCGCGCACCACCCCGTCCGGGTCGGCGTGCGCCGTGATGTCGAACTCGCTGTGCAGGCGGGCGATCGCCCGCGCGATGTCGCCGGGGTCGAGCTCCAGCTCGAGGCGGTCGTCGCCGACCTGTGCGCGCAGGGCCGCGGGCGTGTCGAGGGCGACGGCCCGACCGTGGTCGACGATGGCGACCGTGTCGCACGTCTCCGCTTCCGCCAGGTAGTGCGTGGTCAGCAGCACGGTGGTGCCGACGCGGGTACGCAGCTCGTCGACGAGGCGCCACACCTCGGCGCGCGAGGGTGGGTCGAGGCCGACCGTGGGCTCGTCGAGGAAGAGCACGTCGGGCTCGTGCAGCAGCGCGCGCGCCAGCTCGAGCCGGCGACGCATGCCGCCCGACAGCGTCCGCACCAGGGAGCGCCGCCGCTCGCCGAGCCCCACCTCGTCGAGCAGGCGCGCGATGCGCGGGCGCACCTCGCTGCGTGGCACGGCGTAGAGGTCCGCGTGGAAGCGCAGGCTCTCGTCCACCGTCAGCTGCAGGTCGAGCGTCGGGTCCTGGAAGACGATGCCGATGCGTCGGCGCACCGCGCGGCGCTCACGCGCGACATCGTGGCCCGCAACCAGCGCGGTCCCGCCGTCAGGGCGCTCGAGCGCGCAGAGCATGCGGATCGTGGTCGACTTGCCGGCGCCGTTGGGGCCGAGCAGCCCGAACACGGCGCCTCGCGGCACCTGCAGGTCGAGCCCGTCGACGGCGACCTGGGCCCCGTACCGCCGCACAAGTCCACGTGCATCGATGGCGAGGTCATCGCTCACGACGCGTGCCGTTCCAGCTCGAAGTGGAAGGTCGACACGCCGTCGACCTGCACGACGCGGATGCGGCCCACCGCGCTGCGGCAGGTGAAGCTGCGCCCCTCCTTCGGCACGACCCGGTGCGGGCAGCGCACGCGGGTCCCGGTCGGGATGCCGGCCTGACCCCGCAGGTACGCCTCCGCATCCGCCTCCACCTGCGCATGCGCGACCGGCTGCTCGCGGGTGAATTTCACGTGGCCGTAGTCGTCGAGCTGGCGCACGAGGAGGGTGCCGTGGCGTCCGTAGAAGTCGGTGGTGCAGAAGAAGTCGTTGTCGATGCGCATCTCCACGCCGGCGGGGCAGTGCACCGTCACCTTCGCCCCGGCGCCGGACTGGAAGAAGTCCGCGCCGACGCGCTCGACGTACTCGTCGGCCACGACCTTGGTGCACCCGCTCGCGCCCAGCGCGAGGCCGACGAGCACCACCGCGAGCACGACGAGCCGCCGGGCGCGGCTCACGAGGCGGGGCTCCCCACGGCGAGGCCCGCAGCCAGCTCGACGAGCAGGCGCACGCCCCACCCGGTCGCGCCGGCCCCGCGCTGCACGCCCAGCGCGTCGTCGACGAGGGCGACGGAGAACATGTCCAGGTGCACCCAGGGCAGGCCGCCCGTGAAGTGCTCGATGAACGCCGCCGCGGCCAGCGGGTAGCCGAAGTCGCGCCCGGTGGAGGTGCGCAGGTCGGCGCGGTCGGAGCGCAACAGCGTGCGGAAGCGGTCGTGCGGCGGCCACGGCCAGAGCGGGTCGCGGCCCCGCTGCGCGGCGGCCAGCACCGTGTCGCGCCACGCCTCGTCGCTCGTGAAGGCGCCCGCGTGCGTGTCGCCCATGGCGGCGCGGATCGCACCGGTGAGCGTCGCGACGTCGACCAGGTGGGTCGCGCCGAGCGAGCGTGCGAGGTGCAGCCCGTCGGCGAGCGTCAGCCGGCCCTCCGCGTCGGGGTTGTCGACCTCGACGCGGATCCCCTCGGCCGTGGCGACCACGTCGCCCGGGTGCAGGGAGCCGCCGGGCATGTTCTCGGCGGCCGGCACGACGGCGACGACGTCGACCGGGAGGCCGAGCGCGGCGATCGCACCCATCGCCGCGAGCACGGCAGCGCCGCCGCCCATGTCGGCGCGCTGGCGCCCCTGCTCGGCGCGTGGCTTCAGGAAGAGCCCGCCCGCGTCGAACGTGATCGCCTTGCCGACGAGCCCGAGCACGGGCCGCGCGTTGCCCTCGCCGGGCGGCGCGCCGCGGTGCTGGACGACGAGCAGCCGCGGCTCCTCGCGGCTCGTGCCGGCGACGGCCAGGTAGGCGTGCAGGCCGAGTCCCCGCGCGGCATCGGCGTCGTGGACCTGCACGTCCAGCCCGCTGCCCGCGAACCAGGCGCAGGCAGCATCGGCGAGGCCGCGCGGCGTGACCTCGCCCGCGGGCGCGTCGACCACGTGCCGCGCCCGATTGGTCCACGTCGCGAGCAGCGCTGCGCGCCCGGCCGCTGCTTCGATCGCGCTGCGCTCGCCCCCGTGCCCGGCAGGTGCCACCAGGCGCACGTGCACCGGGTGCTCCACCGGCGGCTGGGCGCCCCATCGGCGTCGCGCGTGCGCGCCCAGCAGCGCGCCCTCCACGACGGCAGCGGCCTCGCCCGCGGGGTCGTCGGCGGCGAGCTGCCACACCAGGGTGCGTGCTCCGTCGACGAGCGCGGCAGCGGCGACGGCCGCTGCCGTCCGCAGCGACTCGGTGTCACCGTCGCCCGCACCCACGAGCACGGTGCGCGCGCCACCCTCGGCCGGCGCCGGCACCACGAGCAGCGCGCCGGCGGCGGAGGCCACACCCTCGCGCCGTGCCACCACGTCGAGTTCGGCGTCGCGCCCGAGCACCACGGCGCGCGTCACGCTCGCATCGAGCGCGAGCCCCTCGCCGTCGACCAGCTCCCAGGTGTTCGTGTCGTCGTCCACGTCAGTGC
>JAOPYS010000367.1 GCA_025964465.1 Thermoleophilia bacterium | reverse complement strand
GTCGCGACCTCGACCTGGGACACGGGTTCGCGCCCCAGCTCGGTGCGGGCGCGCTCCGCCGCGGCGACGATCTTCGTGCAGGTGGCGCCGAAGCGGTCGGCCATGCGCTCGTTCGCCGTCGGGGCGCTCGCGAGGATGCGGCCCCCGTCGCGCTCGAGGATGACCGCGGCATCGACCTGGGGCGACACGTCGAGCAGCTCTGCAAGGGCGGCGCTCGATGCGGATGGGACGGGCTCGTTCATGGGCGCGAGCCTACCCCACCCGCGAGAACGCGAACACCCCCGCCCGTGCCGCGGAATTCGGCACGGGTAGGATGAGGCGACGTGACGCCGCGCACCGACGAAGCCGAAGCTCCGCCCGAGCGACCGACGCTGCGCCAGCGCGCGTGGGACCGGTTCGTGTACCTCGTCTGGCACCAGATGATGAACACGGAGCACCCGGCGTGGGAACGCTTCTTCGCGCGGCGCTGCCCCCACCTGGCCGGCATGATCGCCTACTTCGGCGTGCTGTCGATCATCCCGGCGGCCTTCCTGTTCATCTCCGCCCTCGCCGTGGCGGGCGCGCTCGAGAACCAGGGCTGGATCGTCGAACAGCTGCAGTTCGCCATCCCGGGACAGGGCGTGAAGACGATCGTGCGCACGGTGGAGACGCTGCGCGAGAACTCGGGGTCGCTCGGCCTGATCGGCGTGTTCGGCCTCGTGTGGTCGACCTCGAACTTCTTCAGCTGCATCGAGAGCGCCCTCAACATCATCTACGGGGTCAACAACCGGCACTTCATCTTCCAGAAGGCGTGGGTGCTGTTCCTCATGTTCGCCGCGTTGGTGGCGATGACGGCGGGCACCGTGCTGGTGGCCGTGCTGCTGCCGGTGATCGAGCGCTTCGACCGCACGGCGGAGAAGACCTTCCACTTCCCGGTGCAGGACGGGACGCTGACGGTGCTCGTCTCGATCATCGGGGCGTTCGTCTTCTTCCTGAGCTGCTACCGGTTCCTGCCGAACGTCAGCATCTCCACGCGCGAATGCTGGCGGGGCGCGCTCGTGGCGGCCATCGCGTTCGAGGCGTCGATCCAGGTGCTGCCGGCGTGGGTCGGTGCCGATCGCGGCGGCGTGGTGATCAGCGCGTTCGCAGGCGCCTTCATCGTCCTGATCTGGTTCTACCTGGTCTCGTTCATCCTGCTCGTGGGCGGCGTCTACAACTGGTGGCGCCGCGAGAAGCGCCGCCTCGCGCTCGCCGAGGTCGCCGCCGGCGGCGCCTGACGGCGTCCGTCCCGACGAGCCAGCGGGCGATGCGACCTGGCTCACAGCGACCCCGTGTTCCGGTTCCCGCGGCGGCACGTGCGTGCTCCCGTGCGCGACGCCCCGGGTGGACGCCGGGGCACTCGCTCCGGCACGACGGGACGGGGAACACCATGAACATGGGCATGAAGGTCGCCATCGGGGTCGGCGTCACCGCGGGGCTGGGGGCGACGACCGTCATCATGGCCGCGATCGAGGGCGCCAGCTCCGACTTCGTCATGAACGACGTGCCGACGTCGGGCATCACCGTGACCGGCGAGCACCTGGGGGACCCGGACTACCTGAGGGCGCGCGTCGTCGCCCACGACGGCGCGGGCACGCTCCAGCTCGAGCCGATCGACGACAAGAGCCGAGGCGCGATCACCGTCACGGGGTGGGATCCGAAGGACCGCGTCGACACGATTGCGATCGGACGCGGCGAGGCAGGGCCGCGGATCCTGGAAGCGGAGCACGCGACGACGAAGGCCGAGCGCTCGAAGCACGCGAAGCGCGCCATCATCGCTGCATCGGTGACGGGCGTCGTCGGGGCGGCCTCGTACGGAACGTTCATGCTGCGGGGTCGGGGAGCACCCGTCCCTGCACTGGTCGGTGGTGGTCTCGCGATGATTGGCGCCGCACTCGCGCTCGGGCTGGCTGCGCCGCTGATGATCGCCGGCAGCAGTGCCGGCTCGGCCATCGGTGGGGCTGCGTCCGACGCGGCACGGGGACAGGGCCAGTGGCCGAGCTGAACGCGCGTCGCGGTCAGCCGCAGCCGAGGGCGCCGAAGTCGTCAGCCGACTCGGCGGCGACGGAGGGGGCGAGCGAGGCGAAGAGCTCGCACGGGTCGTAGGGATCGATGCGGTCGCCGCCGACGGCGGGCTCGGGGCGCAGCACCCACGCGTCGAGCAGGCCGCGGCCCGTCGCGGCGAGCTCGCGGGTGCGCCACACGGCGCGGTGCTTGACCGAGAACCGATCGTCGGACACGGAGTAGCCGGTGACGTGGATGCCCGCGGCGCGGCACGACGCGACGGCACGATCGACGTGGAACGCGCTCGTCACGATCACCGCGTCGCGGATGCCGAACACGCGGCGTGCGCGGACGCACGTGTCCCACGTGCGTCGGCCGGCGTAGTCGGGCGCGACCTGCTCGGGCGCGACGCCGGCCTCGATGGCCGCGGTGCGCATCGCCGTCGGCTCGTCGTAGAACTCGGTGGAGTTGTCGCCGCTCATGAGCAGCAGGTCGGCGCGGTCCTCGCCGAGCAGGCGTACGGCCGCCGAGATGCGGTCCGCGAGCAGCGGCGAGGGCCGCTCGCCCTGCAGGCCGGCGCCGAGCACGATCGCCGCGCGGTGGTGGCCGGCCGCCAGTCGCGGCAGGTCGGCGGGGCGGTGCGCGATGTCGCCGCGCGCGAGCATCCACGTGGTGGCGCGCGGCGCGAAGACCACGACGAGCAGCAGCAGGAGGGCGACCGCGACGAGCCGTCGCAGCCAGCGGCGGCGGCGCCGCGTGGGCCGCCACTCGTGCGGCCCGTCGTCACCGCCGACGACACCGCGCGGACGCACGACGATGCCGTCGGGCGCCTGGGTCGCAGCGGTGGATGTCGAGGCCTGCGCGTGCATCAGGCCCGGGCGAGCAGCCGCTCCTGGAGGGCGCGCGCCGCGCGGGCGCGGTGGGACGTGGTCGCCTTCGCCTCGGCGCCGAGCTGGGCGTAGGTCAGCTCCTCGCCGCGCGGGACGAAGACCGGGTCGTAACCGAACCCGCCGTCGCCTGACGGCTCGTGGGCGATGCGACCCTCGACCGTTCCCTCTGCCGTGGTCTCGCCGCCGTCCGGCGCGACCATCACGAGCGTGCAGACGAAGCGCGCGGCGCGGTCGGCCGCGTCCGGCGAGGCCTCGAGGCGCTCGAGCAGCAGGTCGACGTTCTCGCGGTCGCTCGCCGCGAGCCCGGCGAACCGTGCGCTGTGCACGCCGGGTGCACCGTCGAGCGCGTCGACCACGAGCCCGGAGTCGTCGGCGACGACCCACCGGCCCGGGTACATCGCGTGGCCTGCGTGCGCCTTGATGCGCGCGTTGTCGAGGAAGGTCGCCCCGACCTCGGGTGGCAGCTCCGTGCCCGGCGGCAGGGCCTCGAGCTCGAAGTCCGGCAGCAGCGCCGCCAGCTCCTCCACCTTGTGCGCGTTGCCGGTGCACACCACGGCTCGACGGATGCTCGCGTCAGGACCCATGCGACCATCGTAGAGGACCGGTCCGATGCCGGCGCCGTTCCCGTGGATTCGCATGCCATCGGCGCGACCGACGGGGCGAGCGGCTCAGCCGACGGCGGCAGCCTGGAGCACGCGGATGCGCTCGCACCCGGCCAGGCCCATGTCGAGCATGGCGTCCAGCTCGGCGCACGAGAAGGTCGCACCCTCCGCGGAAGACTGCACCTCCACCAGCTGCCCGCGCCCGGTGGCCACGAGGTTCATGTCGACGTCGGCCGTGCTGTCCTCGACGTACTCCAGGTCGAGGCGCGCCTCGCCACCGAGCATGCCGATGCTGACGGCGGCCACGGTGTCGGTGAGCGGCGATGCCTCGATGAGGCCCTCGGCGACGAGCCGTCGGCAGGCGAGGTCGAGCGCCACGTAGCCGCCGCTGATCGCGGCGCAGCGCGTGCCGCCGTCGGCGTCCAGCACGTCGCAGTCGATCGTGACGAGGCGCTCGCCCAGCGCGTCGTTGTCGACGATCGCGCGCAGGCTGCGGCCGATCAGGCGCGAGATCTCGATCGTGCGCCCGTCGAGCTTGCCCTTGCGCGAGTCGCGACGGCGCCGCTCGCCCGTCGCGGCGGGGAGCATGTCGTACTCGGCGGTGACCCAGCCCGAGCCGCGGCCAGCCATCCACTTCGGGACGCGCTCCTCGACGCTGGCGGCGCACAGCACGCGCGTGGAGCCGCACTCGACCAGCACGGAGGCGTACGCGTTGCGCGTGTACGCGGGCGTGAAGTGCATCGGGCGCAGCTCGTCATGGGCGCGGCCAGCGGGTCGTTCGACGACCGCGACTGCTGTTTCGGGCTGTGTGCTCATCGGGGATGCCTCTCGGACGCCTGCGTGCGGGCCTCGACACTATCGGGGCGGCGGCGGCGACGGAGGATGAGATGACAGGCGGCGGGACATCGGGAGTGGGGGCGCCGGCGCGCGATGTCGGGGGTCCGGCCGCGGTCGCAGCGGCCCTGCGCGACCTGGACCGCCACGCGCGCACGATCGTGAAGCTCGCGCTCGCGGGCGGCGCCCTGCGCGACGCCGACCTGGCGGAGGGCGTGGGCGAGCTGCACGCGCGCATCGCCCAGTCCCTGCACGCCATCTCGCTCGAGCACGGCACCGACGCGATGTCGACCGCGGCCGAGTACGCGGCGACCGCCCTCGAGTCCGGGCTGCTCTACCCCGGCGACGAGCTCGACCGCTTCCTGCGCGATGTCGCGGCCTCCGCGCGGGCCACCTCGCGCGACCTCACCAAGGGCTCCCCGCTCGGCTGATCCGCGAGGTACGTCTCCATCACCATTCGTGCTCCGGTGCGGCACGTTCGGTGATGGAGCTCCCGCCTCCATCAGGGTTCGTGCTCCGGTGCGGCACGTTCGGTGATGGAGTGGACCCGGCGGCGCGTGGGCCGGGCTCGGATACACTTCGGCGGATGGATTCGGCCCCCACATCGACCACCGTCGCGCCCTCGGGCAGCGAGCTCGCAGGGACGGTGCGTGCCGCGCTGGCGGGCACCTATGCGCGGCCGCTCGTGGTCGAGCAGGGAGACGGCGTCGCGGTGCTTGCGGGGAGGGCGCTCGAGCTGGCCCGCGCCGCCGCGGGCGATGCCGCGGACCGCGTGGTCGAGCTCGACGTCGCGAACCTGCCGTGGCACGCCGCGCCGACGGGCGGCCTGCGCTTGTGGCGCCAGCACGGGCTCGACGGTGCCGACGGCGAGCTGGTGACCGAGGTCGAGGACGGCGACCCGCCGCTCCAGCTCGTGGTGGCGGAGGAGGGGTGGCAGCTGCTGCGCCTCGCCGACGGCGCGCAGGGCTGGGTCCGCGAGTGCGAGCTGGTGCCGTGCGACGCGCCCGCCGGTGACCTCGGTGACGCGACGCGCGTCGAGGTGGAGCGGTTCCTCGCCGAGCTGGTCGGGCTGGAGGGCGTGCCCTACGTGTGGGGCGGTACCACCGCGGACGGCGTCGACTGCTCCGGCATCGTGCAGCGCGCGGCCTGGCGCGCCGGATTCGCCGATCGCCCCGGCGCCTGGTTGCCGCGTCACTCGCGCGCGCTCCTGCGCGCCGGCGCCCGTGTGGCCCCGTCCGCCGTGGCCCGGGGCGACGTGCTCGTGCTGCAGCGCGACCCCGCCACCGTCGACGCGGAGCGCGCCGCGCAGCTCGCCGCCCGCGCCGCCGAGGAGCAGCGCACCGGTCGCGTCCCCGCGCACGGCCCTGCCGTCCACCCCATGCACGTGGCGGTCGCACTCTCCGCCGACGAGGTCCTGCACGCCAGCCGCGACGCGATGCGCGTGGTGCGCGAGCCGCTCGCCACGCTGCGTGAGCGCTACCGCGTGCTCGGCGTGCGCCGCCTCGGTCCTCCTCCCACTGCGGACGAAGGGCCCGGCGCGTGAGTCACGGCCTCGAGACCGACCGCCGCCTGCCGCGCGCCGAGCTGCTGGCGCTGCGCGAACGCCCCGTCCACGTCGTCGGGGGCGCGAGCGCCGAGGGCATCGCCGTGCTGCGGCTGCTGCTCGCGCTCGGCTTCGAGGACGTCACCGTCCACGACATGCGCGAGCGCGCCGAGCTGCGCCGCGCGTTCCGCACCACGCACGGCGCGTTCACGCGGGTCGAGCAGGACGAGCTGTGGGAGACGCTGCGCCCGGCCCTCGACCGCGGGCGCTACGGCGACCACTACCTCGAGGGCATCGAGGATGCGGAGCTCGTCGTGCTGGGGCAGGGCTGGTACCTCGTGGACGACAACCGTGCGCGGCTCGTCGCGGCCGTGCCGCCCACCGCGCGCATCGTGGGCATGGCGGCGCTGTACTTCGAGCTGCACCGTGGGCCCATCGCCGCGATCACCGGGACGAACGGCAAGTCCACGACGGTCGCGCTGACCGAGCACCTGCTCGCCGCGGGCGACGTCGCGCACCGCACCGCGGGCAACGAGCGCTCCAGCCGACAGTTCCTGCCGGAGATCGACGCCGTCCCCGCCGGGACGTGGGCGCTGCTCGAGGTGTCCAACCGGCAGCTCCTGCAGCTCGGGCGCAGCCCGCGCGTGGCTGCCATCACCGCGTTGACGCCCGACCACCTCGAGGAGCACGGCGGCTTCGACGGGTATCGCGACACGAAGGCGCGCCTCTTCCTGGGGCAGCGGCCCGAGGACCTCGCCATCGCCAACGCCGACGACGCCGCCGCGCTCGAGGTCGCGCAGCGCAGCCCGGCCGCCAAGGCGGGGCGACTCGTGCGGTGCGGCACCGGCGACCACCGCGCTCCGAGCGTCACGTGGCGCGACGGGGTGCTCATCGCGGAGGACCTGCCGCTCGCGCTCGGCGGCGTGCGGCCCAGCACCGTGGTGGTCGCCAACGACACGGACCTGCGCATGCCGGGCGAGCACAACCGGCGCAATGCCGCCGTCGCCGTGGCGGTCGCCCTCGCGTGCGGGGTGGACCCCGAGGCGATCGCGCCCGCCCTGCGCAGCTTCGAGGGCAAGGCCCTGCGCCTGCAGCGCCTCGACGAGGTCGATGGCGTCGAGGTGTGGAGCGACCTCAAGTCGACCACGCCCGAGGCCACGGTCGCGGCGCTGTCCGCGCTGGAGGGGCGGGAGGTCGTGCTGGTCGCCGGCGGCGACGACAAGGGCCTCGACTACGGCACGCTCGCGCGCGAGGTGGTGGCGCGCGGCGTCCGCGTGTTGGCGGTGCCCGGCACGGCGACCGACCAGCTGGAGCGCGAGCTCGGTGCGATCGACGCCCCCGACACCGCGTTCGAGCGTGTCGACGACCTGTCCGCGGCGCTGGACCGTGCGTTCGAGCTGGCGGTGTCCGGCGACTGCGTCATCGTCTCCCCCGCAGCGGCCGGGTTCTGGACGCACCAGCTGCAGGGCGGTGCGTCGTTGGCCAAGCTCGTGCGTGCCCGCAAGGCCGTGGCCCCAGGAGGGAGAGTTCCGTGACGATCATTGCTACGTGTCCGTTCTGTGACGAGGACGTCGACCTCGACGACGACGTCGAGCTGAGCGAGGTCGTCGTGTGCTCGAGCTGCGAGCACGAGGTCGAGGTCGTCTCGCTCGACCCGCTCACGCTCGTGGAGTTCGAAGAGGAAGAGAAGTAGCCGCCGGCCACGGCATCTGGGCGTCGCCCACGCCGGCGGCCAGCGACGTGCCCGAGGCGCACCGCCTGACCCTGGGCGAGGGCGGCACGCCGCTGGAGCGCAGTGCGGTCGACCCGCGGCTGTTGCTCAAGCGCGACGACCGCAACCCCACCGGCTCCCACAAGGACCGCGCGGCGGCGTACCAGCTCGCGGCGGCAGCCGCGCGTGGTGACCGCGCCGTCACGATATCCTCGTCCGGCAACGCAGGCATTGCGACGAGCCGGTACGCCGCGCTCCACGGCATGGCAGCCGCCGTGTTCGTGCACCCGACGACCGACCCCGCCAAGCTCGCGTCGATCGACGGCACGACGACGACCCTCGTCATGACCGAGCGCGCGATCAACGGTGCCAAGCTCCTCGCGCGCGAGCTGCGCATCCCCAACCTGCGGCCGAGCACCAACGACGAATCCCTCGTGGGCTACGCGTCGCTGGGGGAGGAGCTCGTGGCCGAGCTGCCGGCGGCGTGTGACACGGTCGTGATCTTCGCGACGAGCGGGGCCACGGCCATCGCCGTGTGTGACGTGCTCGCGCGCGCGCGACACGAGGTGCAGGTGCACGTGGTGCAGGGCGAGGGCAACGCCTCGCTCGTCGACCCGGGGTCGGAGACCACCGACGCCAGCGCGCACGGCGCCGCGGCCGGCCGCCTCGGCGTGCGTCGCAGTCGCCGCGGCCGCGAGCTGCGCGCCG
>JAOPYS010000352.1 GCA_025964465.1 Thermoleophilia bacterium | reverse complement strand
TATGGTTTCTCGGTCGTCGGCACGACCCGCAAACTATAGCGACAGGACCCCGGATGCAGGCAGCTCCCCACCACGGCGCGGTGATCGGCGTCGACCTCGGCGGGACCAAGCTCATGGCGGGACTGTTCGACCGCACCGACCGTGTCGTGTCGCGCGAGCGGGTGGAGGTCGCTGGGCTCGACAGCGACGGGCTCGTGGATGCGTTGGTGGAGACGGTCGCCGCGCTGCGCAGCGAGTCGGAGGACGACGTCGACGCGGTCGGCTTCGGCATCCCGACGACCATCGACCAGCGCACGGGCACCGCGGTGATGGCGGCGAACCTGCCGCTGGAGGACCTGCCGCTGCGGGACCTGCTGGGCGCGCGCACCGGGCTGCCGGTCTTCCTCGACAACGACGCCAACGTGGCTGCGCTCGCCGAGCAGCGCCTGGGCGCCGGGGCCGGGGTGACCGACCACCTGCTGATGGTCACGCTCGGCACGGGCTTCGGCGGCGGCATCGTGGTCGACGGGCGCATCGTGCGCGGCGCGATCGGCGCGGCGGCCGAGCTCGGGCACATGTCGATCGACTACGACGGGCCGCCGTGCGTGGCGCCGAACTGCCCGGGGATCGGCTGCATCGAGACGTTCGCCAGCGGCAATGCCCTCGCGCGCGACGCGCGCGCGTACGCGGGCGCCAACCCGGATTCGCCGCTGGGCCGGGCGGTGGCGGGCGGCGAGCCGGCGCGCGGTGAGACGGTGTTGCGGCTCGCGCGCGAGGGGGATGCGAGCTGCATCGCGCTGCTCGAACGCCTCGGCGAGCGGCTCGGGGTCGCGCTGGCCAACTTCGTCAACATCTTCAACCCGGGGATGATCGCGGTCGGCGGCGGCCTGTCGCCGGCGCTCGACGTCATCCTCCCCGCGGCGCGGCGCGTGATGGTGGAGCGGGCGCTGCCGCCGGGCAACCGGTTCGTGGAGGTCGTGGCGGCGACGTTCGGGCCGGATTCGGGGATGGTCGGCGCAGCGCTGATGGCGCGCGACGGACTGGCCGACACGCCGCATGCCTGACACGGTCGACGAGGGGGGCGGCCCCGGGCGGCTGCACGTGTGCGCCGTGCCGATCGGCAACCTGGATGACGCGTCGCCGCGGCTGCGCGCGGTGCTTGGCGCGGTCGACGTCATCGCCTGCGAGGACACGCGCACGACGCGGCGGCTGCTCGACCTGCTCGGGGTGGCGCCGGTGCCGCGGCTGCTGGCGCACCACGGGCACAACGAGGCGGCGAGCGCGACCGGTGTGGTGGCGTTGCTGGTGGAGGGGCTCGACGTCGCGCTGGTCAGCGACGCGGGGTCGCCGGCCGTGAGCGACCCGGGGGTGGAGTTGGTGGCTGCGGCGCACGCGGCCGGGGTCGAGGTGGTGGCCGTGCCCGGTCCGAGCGCGGTGGCGGCGGCGCTCGGCGTGGCGGGCATCGGCGGCTCCGGGTACCGGTTCGTGGGGTTCCTCCCACGGGCGGCGGGCGAGCTGGACGAGCTGCTCGAGCGGCACGCAGGCGACGTGGTGGTGGCGTTCGAGTCGCCGCACCGGCTGCACAGATCGCTCGTGGCGATCGCGAGCCTGCAGCCGGAGCGCGTGGTGGCCGCGTGTCGGGAGCTGACCAAGCGGCACGAGCAGGTGGCACGTGGGACGGCTGCGGAGGTGTCGGCCCGGCTCCCGGATCCGGTGAAGGGGGAGCTGGTCCTGGTGCTCGCGCCGCTTCCGGTGGCGGCGATCGACGCCGATCCGCGCGCGGTCGGGCTCGTGCTCGACCTCGCGTCCGAGGGCCTGCGCGTCAAGGCTGCGGCGCAGGTGGTGGCGCGCCACCTCGGGGGCTCCGCGAGGGAGTTGTTCGACGCGGCGAGCAGCGCGCGGAGTTCCGACTGACATTCGTTGCACTTCCGTGACGAAGCGCGCGTGTTCCGTCACACCTCGGCCACGAGGCTGGCGACATGCTCCGAACGCCGCGTGTCAGTCGTCTGGTCCTCATCGCCGTGCTGCTCGTGCTGGTCGCGGGGCTGGCGCCACGGCGCGCCGGGGCTGAGGCCGCGCCGTCGCTCGCACTCCGCGCCGACTGGTACCGCATCGTCGACCCGTACCGGTACGTGGAGGCGAGGCGGTACGAGGGTGGCTGGAACCGCGGGGCGGACGTGCAGGCGGTGGGTGGCGTCGTGCGTGCGCCAGTCAGTGGCCGCGTGCGGTTCGTCGGGGAGGTGGCCGGGCGCGGCATCGTCACCGTCGACGCGCGACTGGGCGGGATGCCGGTGGTGCTGACGTTCACCGACGTGCGCGACGCACCGCTGCACCGCGGAGACACGGTCCGGGTCGGCGACGTGCTCGGCGCGGCGTCTCGCCTGCACGTCGGCGCGTACGACCAGGCGCGGCGCACGCGC
Organism: Thermoleophilia bacterium; assembly: GCA_025964465.1. Lineage (GTDB taxonomy): Bacteria > Actinomycetota > Thermoleophilia > Gaiellales > SKUG01 > JAGQUL01. The sequence goes on along the minus strand of JAOPYS010000352.1, from coordinate 1,501 downwards.
TACCTGCCCGTGGTCGGAGCGGCCGCGACGGCGGGCGGCGCTGGCCCACGCCGGTCGAGGGCAGCGTCGGCGCCCGCGCGGGTGACACCCCGCCCGTCGCCGGTCGCCGATGCCGTGGCAGGGCGCCTCCTCGCGGCCGTGGACGGGACGGCCGTTGCGACCGCGCTACGTGGGGACCGGCCGTCGGCGTTCGGTGCGGTGCGGCGCGATCCGCCCGAGCTGCGCGAGGCTGGACGACGCGGCGACATGCACGCCACGCCGGCGGCGCTGACATCCCTGCTCGAGGCGGCGCAGCCGCTGCTCCTCGCCGCGACGTGGTGCGGCGCGGCGACCGACGCGATGGCCGACGGCACGGGAGTCAAGCGCACCGCCGCCGCCGTCGCGGCTCAACCGAGGCGCTCGCGTGCGGGTCGCTCGACGGAGGTAGACAGGAGCGCGGACGCGAACGGGCGAACTGTCCAGCCGAGCAGCGGCTCACCGAGTGGCACGTTCTCGAACGACGTGTCGTCGGGCGTGGAGACGTCCAGTCGCAGGTCATCGGGCCGTGCGGTGCCGGAGCACGTGCCGGGCGGAGGGTCTCGGAGCGACCCCGTGGACGGCGGGATGAGTCCCTCCGCTGCGGGGTCTGGCCCCGGCGACGACCCTCGGTCGACGTCGACCTGGCCGGCCGTCCAGGACCGTGCCAGCGACCCGCCATCGACATCGCGGGTGCATCCCCCCGCACCGACGCGCGGGCTGGGTGCCGTCACGATGGCGGCGCGGCCGGAGGACGGCTCGCCGCTCCGCCGGGAGGGTGGCGGCACGGCGGTCGCGAACTCGGTCACCGCCGGAGCCCCAGTGGCCGACGCGGCGCCGTCCGAAGCGGCCGAAGGCGGGTCGACCGATCCTGCCGATGGGAGCCGCGCGGGCGGCGCGGCGGGTCGAGGGCGCCGGTGGTCCGTCGCTGTCGCTGCCCTGCTGGCGCTCGCAGTGGCCGCGCTTCCGACGCTCGCGTTCCGCAGACGCCGCAGCCGCGGCCGCCCCGATGTCGCCGGCGGCGCACTGGCCGAGCCGCTCCCGGTGCTGCTGCCACTCGCGCCGCCGCGAGTTGGCGTCCCGCTGCGCATCGACGAATCGTCGGCCCCGGACCCCCTGCCGATAGGGTGGCCCGACCAGGGCCGGGTCCCAGCACCCCAGCCGTCGTCGCCGCGCTGCGAACGCGCACCGGAGCACGCATGAGCTACTACGTCACCACGCCGATCTACTACGTGAACTCGACGCCGCACCTCGGCCACGCGTACACGACGATCGCAGCCGACGTGATCACGCGGTTCCAGCGGCAGGTCGGGGCCGACGCCTTCTACCTCACGGGTACCGACGAGCACGGGGCGAACATCGCCACCGCAGCCGAGGCCGCCGGCGAGGCGCCGCAGGCGTTCACCGACCGCATCTCCCAGCGATTCCGCGACCTGCTCCCCAAGGTCGATGCGCACCCCGACTTCTTCATCCGCACGACCGACCC
>JAOPYS010000169.1 GCA_025964465.1 Thermoleophilia bacterium | reverse complement strand
AGGTCGACCCGCTCGCCCAGAACTCGCCGATGCTGCTGCTCTCCACGCGATCCATCCTCAGCCCCTCCTGCACGCGCGGGATGGTCGGGTGCTTCTCCGTGCGCGAGGTCGTGTACCAGTCCGGCGGGCTCGGCGTCACCACGATCTCGGCGGGCCTGTACGGCCCGCAGGCCGAGACCGACGCGACTGTGCGCGTGACCCTGCGCGTCGCGACCACGTCGGGCGGCAACTCGCCGCCGCTGGTCTACACAGCCAAGGACAACGGCAGCAGCTCGACGCGTCGCACGCCGCGCTTCATCGTGCGCCTGCGCGGCGCGAGCGGCTCGACCGGCTACGCCTGGCGCCCGATCGTCGACGGCGCCGCGACCCTGTCGCCCGTCGTGCACGAGATGATCACGGACGACTGCGCCGTCGGCATGGTCGGCTGCGCCGAGACGGACGAGTTCACGTACCTGTCGCCGCGCAGTGGGCCTGCGACGCTGCGGCTCGGGCTGTACGCGCCCGGCAACCCCACGCCGGTGGAGCAGTTCACATTCAGCCTGGTCGAGCCCGAGGTGCTGCCCTGACCCGGGCGCCTCGCGCCTGACGTCGGGCGCCTAGCGCCTGAGGTGCGCGGCGCCCCACGCGGCGCCGATCAGGCCCACGAACTCGGGCCGGTCGACGTACGGGTTGCGGTTGCCCTGCAGCGCGAAGATCGCGTCGTTGCGCGCGCGCTCCACGCCGTCCGGCGGGTCCTCCTGGTTCCACCGCTCGTACGTCGGCAGCTCCTGCAGGAATTCCTTGTTCGCGTAGCGCGGCGTGCGGTCGGCGTCGTAGCGCGTGTAGAAGTAGAGGAGCGCGCGGGCGATGTCACCGCGGTTCTCCGGTCGCGGCTGGAACACGATGTGGCCCTGCGCGTCCTTGCCCATGGAGGGCGCGTGCCCGTCCGCGTCGGGCGTGCCGGTCCACGACGCCTGCACCACCTCGCCGTAGGGCTGGTTGCCGCGGCGCCCGTTGGTGGCGACGTCCGCCGGCATCAGGTGGTGCAGGTCGCTGCGCGCCTCGTCCGTCGCCCCGAGCGACTGGGGCCACAGGTGCTCGGTGTTGAGCTGGTGCGCGGCGGCCGACCCGTTGTCGGAGACGCCGTCGAAGACCTTGCCCGAGTAGATGTCGGCCACGTGGTCGGTCGACGTGGGGTCGTCGACGGTGCCGAACAGCGCGTTGCGCGCCGCGTCGTAGTCCAGGGCGTGCTGCCCGGAGATGATCCGGCGCAGCGCCGTGAGGAGGGCGTCCCCCTCGAGCCCCTCGGCGCGTGCGTAGTACGTGTCCGTCCCGCCGCCATCGACAGGGCGGGTCGCAGCGGGCGTGGGCCATGCCCCGCGCGACGGCGTCGCAACGACGGAGGGCATCGGGACGGAGGAGGGCGCGGAGATTCGCATGGCCGGGAGTATGCGGACCGCTGCGGCGGCGTGTCGCACCTCGCCGCGCCGCACCTGGCGATCAGCGCGTGATCAAGACCGATCGGGTCGCAGTCGTGGCGTTGCCCGCCGCGTCGACCAGCCGCACCACGAGCAGTGCCCGGACGCGCGGCGCCTTCGATGCGGCGAGCACCGCGCGACCCGCTGCCGTGGGCACCACGCGGATCGTGCCGAGGCTGGAGCGGGCGTATGCGAGCTTCGTGCTGCCCAGCAGTCGCTTCCCGAGCAGCAGGCGCGCGGTGCCCGTCGACCGCTCGTCGACGCTGAACGCCGATCGCAGCCCGCGCCCGAGCGCGGCGCGGGTCAGCCGCGACGGCGTGAGCAGGAGCAGCAGCGGCCGCGACACGTCCGCCGGCGTCGGCGCGACCACGGTCTTCGTGACGGTGTCGGTCACCGTGACCGTGTTGGTCACGGGCGCGACGTCGTCGTCGGCGATCGTCACGCGCGTGGTCGTGGTCGCACGCATGAGCGGCGGGTACTCGCCTACGACGGGCCCCGCGCTGATCGTGACGAGGAAGCTCTCCGGGCCCTCCACCGCTGCGTCCTGGGCCACGCTGATCGGGAGCACAGAGGACGTCTGGTACGGGCTGAACACCGTCGTGCCGGAGAGGCCGCCGGACCAGTCGTCCGCGGTCGCGGTGATCGGCGTGGCGGTCCACGCCACGACGACGGCGTCGCCCACGCCCGACCCGTCGACGGTGACCCCCACCAAGCCCGCGTCCTCGCGCACCACGATCGTCGGCGCGTGCATGCCCATCACGCTCGGACGGATCGTGATGTCGTTCACCTGGATCGTCCCGTCGGCGATCGTGCCGACCGGGGTGACGGCGCCGCCGCTGGTGTTGACCGTGAACAGCCGGTAGAGGCCGCCCGTGCTGCGCCCGGACATGAAGAGGGCGTTGCCGGTATCGGCGTCCATGCCCACCGTGTTCGGGGACGTGATCGTCTGGCCGGAGGGCCCGAGGTCGCCGGGCGTGCCATTGGCGGCGGGGTTCATCCCGTACATGTGGTCGCTGATGAAGTCGTACGCCCAGACCGGGTTGGAGGCGCCGACGTCGCTGTAGGCGAACGCCGTGAGCGCGAGGGTGGACGGCGTGATCGACGTCTGCGCGGTCACCAGGCCGGTGCCCACGTCGACGCTGAGGTTGGCGTCCAGGGCAGTGATGATCCGCAGGTGCTCGAGGAACGGGTCGAAGTCCATGCCGACGCCGCCCGTGGCATCGAAGGTGGAGTAGATCGGCGCCGTCACGTCCGCCGGGTCGGCCGCGAGCGTCAGCGGTGGCCCGGTCGCCCCAGTCGCCAGGTCGATCGTGCGCAGGCGTGCGGCCGTGGAGAACGTGGTCAGCAGGTAGGTCACGCCGGTGGTGGCGCGCGAGTCGAGGCCCTGGACGTTCTCCCCGAACAGGAGGCCCCGCACCGGGGTGGAGGAGAGGATGGTGCCGGGGTTGGCGGAGTCGAAGCTCAACAGCGTGGGAGCGACGCCGTCGGTGAGCGCGAAGATCGTGCTCGAGGTCGGGATCGCCTGCGCGCTCGCGCAGGTCGACAGCGTCGCGGCGAGCACGACCGCGGCGATGAGGGCCCTCGTTCGACGTCGATTGAGGGTGCGAATCCGGGAGGCGATCATCGACGGATGGTACAGATATATAACGATATGGGGCGAGGATGGCTCGGGACGCGGTCCGCCGAGCACATATCAACATATCTACATGTGTTACCGTGGGGTGCATGACCGACCGATGCGACCTGCTCTGCCTCGACCTCCCGACCGCGGAGGGCGTCCGTGCCGCCATGCCGACCGCGGCCGATCTCGCGGCTGCTGCAACGCGGGCGCAGGCGTGCGCCGACCCGACGCGGCTGTCGGTGCTGCTGGCACTGCGCGGCGCGGCCGAGCTGTGCGTGTGCGACCTCACGTGGGTCGTGGGCAAGCCGCAGAACCTCGTCTCCCACCACCTGCGCAAGCTGCGTGACGCGGGCATGGTCGCGAGCCGGCGCGAGGCGAAGGTCGTCTTCTACTCGCTGACGGAGCTCGCGGCGCCGCTGCTGGACGCCCTCGCGCCGTCGCCGGTGGCGGCCGGGCGATGAAGCCGCTCCCGATGATCCAGCCCGCCGCCGCTCCCCCGGTCGACGACTGCTGCGCCACGGGCGCGTGCGCTGCGCCCTCCACCGAGTCCTCACCCGTCGGCGAGGTCGATGCGTCGTCGGCCCTGTCGGTGCTGCGGATCGACGGCATGGACTGCGCGAGCTGCGCCGTCACCCTCGAGCGGGTGGTCCGCGCCACGCCCGGCGTCGACCGCGCCGTCGTCAACTTCGCGACCGCCCGGCTCGACGTGCACCACGGCGCCGGCATCGACGCGGCGGGGCTCGCGGCCGCGGTCGCCCGTGCGGGATTCTCCGTCCGCCCCGCGGCC
>JAOPYS010000344.1 GCA_025964465.1 Thermoleophilia bacterium | reverse complement strand
CCGGGTGCCTGCCGATGCGCCGGGAGTGCAGCCGCCGGCAGGGCGGCCCGCACCTGTTGAAGGCGCACCGCACCGTGCTTTCAGGAGCCCACCCGCACCTGCACCGAGGAGACCATGGCCCACGGCGGATCCACCGCCAGGACGCCCGCACCCGAGCCCGCACCCGCGGGCCGAGCCGAGCTGCCTGCCCCACGCCCCGAGCACGCATCCCTGCGCGAGCGCGCGGTCGAGCACGTGCGCGAGTGGAGCCCCGTCTACCTCGCCTTCGCCCTGAGCCGCCTGCTCGTGCTGGCCGTCGGGCTCGGCGCCGAGGTGCTGCAACGCGTCACCAACGCCGACCCCGCGCACTGGCGCCCCTTCGCGTACGCGGAGACCTATCCGCACTACGCCGACGTCGCCGTGCACGGCTACACCGTCGACAACGCCGTCAACTTCCCGCTGCTGCCCGCGATCATGGCCGGAGGGGACGCGATCGGCATCCCGATGTGGTTCGCGGCGCTGCTCGCCTCCAACCTCGCCTTCCTCGTCGGCATTGTCGGCCTGGCCGTGCTCGGCGAGCGCTACGTCGGCCCCGTCGCCGCACGCCGCGGCGCGATCTACCTCGCCATCGCCCCCTTCGCCTACTGGTTCTCGGTGACGTCGACGGAGGGGCTGATGCTCGGGCTCGTCGTCGGCAGCGCGCTCCTCGCCCTGCGCGCCACCCCGATCTCGTGGCTCGGTGCCGGCGTGCTCGCCGCGCTGGCCACCCTCACCCGTCCGCCCGGTGCCTTCATCGGCCTCGTGCTGCTGGCCATCCTCGTCCACCAGCTGCACGGGCGCCGCATCGGGGCGCGCACGGTCGCCGCCGCGCTCGCAGCCGGCGCGATGATCCCCGCCGCCATCGTCGGGCTCATGGCGTACCTCGACCACCGGCTCGGCGACAAGCTCGCCTTCTTGCACGCGCAGGACGACTACAACCGCCACGTCACCGCCGACGGGCCGGTGCGTGCGATCAGTTCCGCCGTGAAGCTCGTCGTGAACGAGCACAGCGTCGGCCAGGCGATCGAGCTGGTCGCCACCGTCGGTGCCGCCGCGCTCGTCGTGTGGTTCGCCGCCACCGCCGCGGGTTCGCGCTGGGAGGTGCGCGGCTGGACGCTGTTCGGTGCCGCCAGCCTCCTGCTGCCGCTCGCCACCGGCGTGCTCTGGCAGATGCCGCGCTTCGCCCTGCTGATCCCGCCCGTGTTCTGGGCGCTCGGTCGCATCGGGGAGACGCGGCCGCGCCTGCACGTGGCGATCCTCGTGCTGTTCCCGCTGGCCCTCGCCGTGAAGGTCGCCACCGCCGTCATCGGAGTCGAAGGATGAACGAACGCCAGGGAGTCGACGTCGCGCGCGTCGCGAGCATCGTTGGGAGCCGGTGGAAGACCGTGCTCGCCATCACGATCCTCGCCGCGATGGCCGCCTACGGATACGTCACGTTCGTGGCCAAGCCGGTGTACGAGGCAACTGCACTCGTCACCTACCAGGCCCCGGACAAGAGCAACAACCCGACGCGCGGTGCGCTGCCCTCCTCGGGCATCACGCGCGAGGACGTCGGCACGCTCGTGGCGCTCGCAGGGCGGCAGGAGATCGTGGAGGCCGCGGCCGCGAAGCTGGGGATCAAGCCCGACGCGCTGCGCCACAGCGTGCGCGTGCAGGCCTTCGGCGAGGCGTCCGTCGTCTCGTTCATCGCGCGAGATGGGTCGACCAAGGGTGCTGCGGATCGCGCCAACGCCTGGGCCAACGCATTCGTGAACGATCGCGTACGGGCGTCCTCGTCGGCGCTCTCGTCGATCATCACGGATCGCCAGCGTGACCTCACCGAAGCCAAGAAGGCCTACGCCCGACAGCCCGCCGACGACCACGACCCGCAGTCGCTCAACCAGGCGATCGGCGCCTTCAACGAGGCCCGCTCGCAGAAGACGCTCTGGACCGGCGCGATCAGCCTCTCCAACTCCGCACAGGCTCCCGACGCGGCCGTGTGGCCCAAGAAGTCGCTGACGATGTTCGCCGCGCTGCTGATCGGCCTCGGCATCGGCTCCGGCGTGGCGCTGCTCACCGCTCGCGTCGACAATCGGCTCAAGGACGACGAGTTCGACGCGCTGCCGGCACCCGTGCTGGCCCGCGTGCCGCTCTCGCCTCGCGCACCCAAGACCACCCCGCTCGGGCCGGCCATGGCCGAGCCGATCGTGGCCGACAGCTTCGCCGCGCTCGGCGCGCGCGTGATGCTCGACCGTCACGGCGACGGCGCGCACGTGATCCTCGTCACCAGCGCACGCAGCGGTGAGGGCAAGAGCTCGGTCGCCGCCAACCTCGCGTCGGCGCTCGCGCTCGGCGGTCGCCGCGTCGTGCTCGTGGACGCGGACATGCGCCGCCCCACGCAGGACCAGGTCTTCCCCATGCTGCAGAACCGCCCCGGCCTGAGCCAGGTGCTGACCCGCGGTGCGGAGCTCGAGGGTGCACTCACCCTCGTCGCCCCGAACCTCGCGGCCATCGCGTCGGGCCCGCGGCACGCCAACGCCTCCGTCCTGCTGGCCAGCGTCGCGCTGCGCCAGATGATCGAGCGCCTCTCCCAGATCTCCGAGGTGATCGTCATCGATGCGCCGCCCGTGCTGGCCGTCAACGACGCACTCGCCGTCGCCCCGGCCGCCAGCCAGGTGCTGCTCGTCGCACGCGTCGGTGCCTCCGACCTCGGCGAGGTCACCGAGGCACACACGCGGATCGGCAGCGCGGCGCAGACGCCGCAGGCGATCGTGCTCGTGGGCACCGAACGCCCCGAGGGCTACGGCTACGACCAGGAGCTGCGCGCACCCAACCGCGGCGGCGTGCCCGCCCCGGCCCCGCAGGCCGCGGCGCTGCACCCGGCCAAGATCGCCCCGGCCGGCCCACCGCCCGCGGCACCGCCGGCGATCCGCATCGACACCGACCAGGTGGCTTGACCCGTGGCGACCAACGGCTTCCGCGTCATGCACGTCACCGACTACGCGTCCGCGTACGAGGGTGCCTTCATCCGCCAGCTGCGCATGCTCGACGAGGAGGTGCGCTCACGGGGCGGCCGCCCCAGCGCGCTGTGCCTCACCGCCCGCGCGCTCGATCGACCATGGCGCGAGGTGCTCGAGGCCGACGGCTGGGAGCTGCGCGAGCTGCCCGAGGGCGCCACGCGCGGGCAGGGCTTCGTCGCGTCGAGCATCGTCGAGGCCGCGCGCGAGCTGCGACCCGACGTCATCCACGTCCACTTCGGCACCTACGACCTCTCGGCCCGCACGGCGATCCGCCGCCTGCGCCGCCAGCTCGGCGCGAACGCGCCCCGCCTCGTGTGGCACTACCGCACCGCGCTGGAGGAGCCGGTCGCCGAGCGCGGCCCGCTGCGCCGCGCGAAGGACCACCTCAAGTTCACGCGCGCCGGACGCGACGTCGACCTGTTCGTGGGCGTCACCCGCGCGCTCGGCCGTGAGGTCGCCGACCGCGGCGCGCCGGCCGATCGCTGCCGCGGCATCGTCGCCGGGTGCGACACCGACACCTTCCGCCGCGACGTGGCGACGCGTCGGCGCGTGCGGGACGAGCTCGGCGTGTCGGAGGAGGACATCCTCGTCCTGCACATGGGGTGGAGCTGGCACCGCAAGGGCGGCGACCTGCTCGCCGAGGCGATGCGCTCGCTGGAGGCCGGCACCGCGTCGGGCGACCTGCCCCGCATCGTGGCCTGCTCGATCGGCGCGCCCGAGGACGCACTGCTCGGCTCGGTTCGTGCACTGCCCATCACCGACCGCGTGCACGAGTTCCACGCCGCGGCTGACATCTTCGTGAGCGCCAGTCGTTCGGAGGGGTTCGGCAACGGCCTCGTCGAGGCGATGGCCAGCGAGCGGGTGGCCGTCGCGGCCGCTGCCGAGGGGCAGCTCGAGACGTTCGCCGGGATCGAGGGCGTGGTGACCATGCCGGTCGACGACGCCCCGGCCCTCGCCCGCGCGCTGCGCACGCTCGTCGCCCGTCGCTCCGAGTGGGGGCGACTCGGCGTCGCCAACCGTCGCCACGTGGTGGAGCGCCACTCCATGCGCCGCTGGGCCGCCGACATGGCCGATGCGTACGCGGAGCTGCTCCCCGCGCGCCTCGCGCCGCACCTCGAATCCACCACCTCGGAGGTCGCATGACCCGCGGGCCCATCCGCGTCACCACGATGGTCGACTCGCTGCTGGCCGGAGGCGCCGAGCGCGTCGCCGTGGAGCTGGCGTGCGGGCTCGATCGCGGCCGGTTCGAACCGCACGTGCTCGTCACGCGCGGCGACGGCCCGCTGCGCGACCTGCTCGACCGGGCCGGCGTGCCCGTGACGATGCTCGACCGCGCCGGTGCGCGCGACGTCGCGCCATGGCGCATCGCACACCGCCACCTCGCCGAGCACGCCGACGTGCTGCACGCCCACAAGTTCGGCTCCAACGCCTGGGGCTCGCTGCTGGCGCGCACCGCCCGGGTGCCGCTCGTCGCGCACGAGCACAACTTCAGCCAAGAGCCGAGCCGATCGCGGCGCCTCCTGGACCGCGGCTGGATCGCCCGCACCGCCTCGAGGGTGGTCTGCGTGTCCGAGAGCGTCGCGGATGTCGAGCGCGCCTGCGGCGTGCCCGATCGCCTCATCGAGGTCGTCCCCAACGGGGTGCGCCTCGACGGTGCGCTGCCGCGTGACGCCGCCCGCGCCGAACTCGGTCTGACGGGATCCTCGTTCACCGTCGGCATCGTCGGTCGCCTGCGGCCGGAGAAGGCGCACGAGGTGCTGCTCGAGGCGATCGCCGACCTCGCCCGCAGTGGCCGTGACGTGCGGCTGTGCGTGGTGGGCGACGGTCCCCGCCGCGCCGAGCTCGGCCTGCTCGCCGCGAAGCTCGGCATCGCCAACCGCATCACCTGGGCCGGGGAGCGCCGCGACGCCGCCCGCCTCGCCTCGGCCTTCGACGCCGGCGTGATCGCCTCCCACTGGGAGGGCCTGCCGCTCGCCGCGCTCGAGACGATGGCTGCCGGCGTGCCGCTCGTCGCCACGCAGGTCGGTGGCCTGCCCACCCTGCTGGAGGGTGACGCCGGCCTGCTCGTGCCGCCGGCCGATCCCGCCGCCCTCGCCGCGGCCCTGGAGTCGCTCCTGCTCGACCCCTCGCGCGCGAGCGCGCTCGCCCGCGCGGGAAGACGACGGATCTCCGAGCGGTACTCGTTCGAAGGCATGGTTCGACGGATCGAGGGGATCTACGTGGACGTGCACTCGTCCGGCCGCCCAGCCCGACGCCGCATCCGCCCGGTCACCGTCTCACTGCCCCGCATCGCCCCCGCCCGCAAGGAAGCCGCATGAGCCACACCTTTCCGAAGCGTGAGCTGGACGCCCGGCCCGGCAACGACGACCCGCGGCACCAGCCGATGGGGGAGTTCACCCCCGGCGCCGTCCGCTCGGGATACCACATGGACCTGCGCGGCGTGGCGGGCTCCTACGGCCCGCCGGCCGAAGCCGAGGCGTGGCTGGAGCTGCTGGTCGCCCGCCGCGAGCACGTGATGCCGGTCTCGGTGCTGCAGCTCGGGCTGGGCGCGTGGCAGCGCAGCGTCGACCGCGACGACCCACACCGCGAGGGGTGGGCGCAGGTTGCCGCGAGCGTCGCCGACTGGGCCGCCATCGACATGGACGGGCACGGGCGGTTCGCGCACCTGCAGCCGATGCCCCACACCTACCGCATCCCTGCGCCGTGGTACTCGGCGATGGCACAGGGCCTGGGCGTGAGCTTGCTCGTGCGCCACGGCCTCGAGGCCGACGCCCGCCGCGCCGCCGCCAGCCTGCTCGACCCCGCCTACGGGCTCGTCAGCGACACGCCCGAGGGGCGGATCCTGGAGGAGTACCCGGCCGAACCCTTCCCGCACGTGCTCAACGGGTGGATGTGGGCGCTGTTCGGCCTCTACGACCTCGCGCATGGCGACGGCGACCTCGATGCCGGGCTGGGCTCGACGGCCCGCGCCGAGTTCGAGGCCGGCTACGCCTCGCTCGTCGCGCAGCTGCCGCACTACGAGACGGGGCGGGGATGGTCCACCTACGACCGATACCCGCACCCCATCGCCAACGTCGCCAGCCCCTTCTACCACCGCCTCCACGTGGAGATGCTGCGCGCGATGGAGCGGCTCGCCCCGCAGGACGGTCTGGGCCGCGACCTGGCCGGGACGGCGGACCGCTGGGAGTCGGCGCTCGGTCGGCCGGTGACGCGAGTCACCGCCGTCGCGCGCAAGGTCGGGTTCCGCCTCGTGCGACCGCGCGGTCGGGCGGCCTGACGTGCGCATCGCCTACCTCGCCTGGCACGGCTCGGTCCACACGCGACGCTGGGCCGGGTGGTTCGCCGAGCGCGGGCACGAGGTGCACGTGATCACGTGTGGTGACGCCGACGCGCGCGACCTCGACGTCGACGGGCAGCCGTTGCCCCTGCGCTACCGCGTGCACGACCTCGGTGCCCCTCGCTTCGGCAAGCTCGGGTACCTGGCCAAGCTGCTGCGCGCCCGCCGCGCCGTGCGCCGCATCACGCCCGACGTGCTGCACGCGCACTGGCTGACGTCCTACGGGCTGCTCGCGCTCGCGACCGACCGCCGCTCCATGCCGCTCGTCGTCACGGCGCACGGCGACGACGTGCTCATCGCACCGCGCAACGCCATGATGCGCCGCCTCGTGCAGCGCGTGCTGCGCGCGGCCCGCCTGGTCACCGTGCCGGGCGAGCCCATGCGCGAGGCCGTGCTCGACCTGCTCGACCCGTCGCCGGCGCCTGCCGGCGGCATCGCGGTATTCCAGTACGGCGTGGAGACGAAGCGCCTCGCGGCAGCGGGTCGCCTCGCGCGCCAGGCCGCGCCAGGCGGCGCCGATTCGCCGCTGCGCATCGTGAGCGCGCGCGCCCTGCTCGAGCTGTACCGCATCGACGCGCTGCTCGACGCCCTCGCTGTCCTCGCCGGACGGGACGTGTCCTTCACGTGCGAGCTGCTCGGCGACGGGCCGCAGCGCGCCGACCTCGAGGCGCAGGCCGCCCGGCTCGGCATCGCCGACCGCTGCAGCTTCCTCGGCTCCGTCGCGCCCGCAGAGGTGGAGGCACGCGTCGGCGCCAGCGACGTGTACGTCAGCGTCTCCGAGAGTGACGGCGTCTCGCTCGCGCTGCTCGAGGCGCTCGCCCTCGGCGCAGTGCCGGTGCTGAGCGACATCCCGGCGAACCGCCCGTGGGTGAACGACGGTTCGACCGGCATCCTCGTCGACATCGAGGCCGTCGACATCGCCGACGGCATCGTGCGCGCCGCCGAGCTCGATCGCGAGCGCGTCGCCGCGGACAACCTGGCCGTCGTCTCCGAGCGGGCCGACCGCGACACGAACCTCGCCGCGTGCGAGCTGCTGATCGACTCGCTCGTCGGCGTCACGTGGGATTCGGCGCCCGCCGAGCCCCGCGACGGAGATGTTCGCGCAGCCTGATCGGTCTGCGTTTCGTATGTTCTGATGATTCGGCATCCGGCCAGCCGGTGGCCGCAATCGGCATCTGGCCCATCACGCTATTGACGGGCCGTCCGGGTACCCATACGTTGGCGGAGCACGCCAAAGGTTCACGCAGGTTTCCTGCGTTTCTCCTCGGCACTTCTCTCGGCCCCAGGCTCCCCCTGCGGCCCGCTTCCTCGAAAGGGACCCACCTGTGCGAAAGACCCTCATCGTCGCTGCTGCGTCTGCGCTCATCGCGAGCGCCGCAACGGCAACCGCCACCACG
>JAOPYS010000302.1 GCA_025964465.1 Thermoleophilia bacterium | reverse complement strand
GTGCCCTCCATGCGTCGCCACCCGAAGTTGGCGCCCGCGGGCCGCCCGCCCGGCAGGCGGTCGATCTCCTCGCGCGTGTCCTGGCCCACGTCACCGATCCAGATGTCACCGGTCGGCGCGTCGATCGAGTAGCGGAACGGGTTGCGCAGCCCGAGCGCGAAGATCTCCGCGCGCGCGCCGCGCCGCCCAACGAAGGGGTTGCTGCGCGGGACGGCGTACCCGCCGCCGACCTTGGGCGCGATGCGCAGCAGCTTGCCGGCGAGCCGGTCGAGGCGCTGCGAGTTGCCGGCCGGGTCACCGCCGCCGCCACCGTCGCCCGTCGACAGGAACAGCAGCCCGCCGGGCCGCGCCCACAGGTTGCCGCCGTTGTGGTTGGCGGCCGCCGGGTTGGTCAGCACCACCGTGATGATGTCGCGCCCGCTGCCGGGCACGACGGCCCCGCGCCTGACGGTGAACTGGCGCACCTGCCCGTTGCCGTCGCGGCGCGTGAAGTAGGCGTACATCCGCCCGCTCGTGCGGAAGTCCGTGGCGAACGCGATCGACAGCACGCCCTGTTCGCCGTCGTGGGAGGAGACGCGCGTCAGGTCCAGGAACCTGGTCCTCGTGCGCCCGACGACCTTCCACACCACGCCGCCCTGCTCGACCACGTAGAGCGCCGAGGTGCCGTCACCGGCGCCGCCGGTCCAGACCGGCGAGGTGAAGTGCAGCCCCGGCAGCGGAGCGAACCGGAAGGCCGGTGCCGTCGTCGCGCGGTCCGCGCCGGAGGAGGGCGACGCGGCGACGAGCGCGACGAGCGCTGCCGCGAGCACGACGGGAATGATCGAGAGGCGACGCGGGAGGGAAGGCATGCTGCGAACCATGACACAGCAGGGATGGGAGTGCGAGATGGCGACGCCGGTCGTGGTGGAGATGTTCCTGGACGTGAGCTGCCCGTGGTGTCACGGCGGCCTCGAGACCAGCCGCCGCGTGCTGGACGAGCTGGCCGCGGACCCCGCCGTGCCGCCGCTGGCGCTCGTGTGGCGCTTCATGCGCCTGCACCCCATGCCGCGCGAGGGCGGGCTGCCGGTCGCCGAGTACTACGCGAGCTTCTCGGGCGGGGACCCGGCCGGGGTGGAGGCGGCCCGCGCCGACGTGCGCCAGTTCGCCCGCTCGGTCGGCGTGCGCGTCGATGAGTCGCGCTACGACTTCCTGCACGACCCGTTCACCGCGCACCGGCTGCTGGCCGCGGTGCGCGACGACGGCGGTGACGACCAGCCGAGCCTGTGGAGCCTCGCGCGCGCGGTGTTCTCCGCCAACTTCGTGCACGGTCTCGACATCGCCGACGTCGCCGTGCTGCGCGGAGCGGTCGAGCGCTCGGGCCTCGAGGTCCCGCGCCGCACGTGGGAGCTGCTCGCCGACGACGACGGCCACCGCGCCGAGACGCTGCGCGACCACGACCGCGCCCTCGAGGCGGAGCTCGACGGCGTGCCGCGCATGTTGATCGGCGGGCGCATCGTCCCGACGTGGGTCGATCCCGCGGACGTGCGGCGCACGCTGCGCGAGGCGATCGCCGCCGCAGCGGACGCAGTGCCGGCTACGTCGGCTTGAGCACCATCACGGCGAGCGCCACCGTCAGCAGCAGCAGCTCGCCGCGCGTGACCATGCGCACCTGACGCAGCCGCCAGCGCACGTCCTCGTCGTCGGGTCCCGCCTCCGCCGCGCCGCGCACCACGCGCGCGAGCTGGGGGCCTCGCAGCATCGTGCTGCCGAGGAACGCGACGAACCAGATGCCCAGGCCCGCGCCGATCCACCACGACTCGCGGATCTCGAACCCGCCATCGTGCATGAGCCAGCCGCCGCTCAGCAGCAACGCGAGCGCGCCCGGCAGGGCCACCGCGCGCGTGAAGAACGCGTGGTCGAGGGCGAACGCGACACCCTCTGCAGCGTCACCGCGCCCCCGCTGGCGCGCGGCCAGCACCTCGAAGGCGAGCACGGAGCCGAGCCACGCGACGGCGGCTGCCACGTGCACGAGGAGGATGACGTCGTGGAGCGAGATTCCCATGCGGGCGGCCTACCCCGCACGCCTCGGCCGGAACCCGCCCCTCCGAGTGGAACCGCGGGCCCGCGAACCGGGATAGACCGGTAGTGATTTCGCGTGCCCGGGGACCGGCGCGCTCGGCGGGAGACGAAGGATGGACGCAGGACGGATGGGAGTCGGTGCGGGCGCGCCCGTGTCCCTGCCTGCGTCCGCGTGGTTCGACCCGCAGACCGGCAACATCCGCGGCGTCCACCCTCCCCACGAGGACTCGATCGACCGACGCCACGCCCTCGATTTCGACCGGGCGCTCGACACGCCCGAGGGGAAGATCATCGAGGCGCACGCCGGCGACCTGTGCTCGCTGCTCGGCGTGGTCGGTGCCGGCGTCCTGCTGCTGAACCGCAAGAACCCCGCGGTCGAGCACCTGGGCGAGCGGATCGCGCTCGGTTCGATGGCCGCGGGCGGGCTGGACACCGCCATCCAGGGCTACGACCTGGCCCGAGACGGCGGCAAGGGCGCCGAGCGTCGCGGCAACAACCGCGCCACGCTCGGCACGCTCGCCTACGCCGCCACCGGTCTGATCCCCGCCGTGTCGCTCGGCGCCGTGCGCGGCCTGCACCTGCACCCTTCCGCGCCGGAGGCGGCGGGCCTCGCCCTGTTCGCGTTGAACTCGTCCGTGCTCGGCTACGAGCTCGTCCACCGGGTTCCGCGCATCGCCAAGGGCGAGGAGGACATTTCCGGCTACGGCTCCCTGCTCGCGTCCATGGGTGGGTTCGTCGTGGCCCAGCACTTCGTGCGGCGATGACGGCGCGACCCGAAGTACAGGCGGGACAGTGACGATGGGGGATGGACCATGCAGGTGACGACCGTGACGGGGTTGGTCGTGGGCGCGGGCGTTGCGGGCGTCGTGATGCACCGCGCGCTCGCCGACGACTATGGGCTGCGCCTGCGCAGCACCGACGCCGGCCAGTACCAGCACGTGATGATCGCCGGCGGCGGGCTCGTCGCCGCTGGGCTGGTGTCGGCCGTGACCCTGGCGGTCGCGCACGCGCACGGCTGGTCGGGTGTCGCGTCGGGCGCCGCCGGTGTCGCAGCCGGCCTCGGCATCGGCATGGTCGGCACCGTCGTCGGCACCAACCTCCTGCGGGATCCCAACGGTGACGTGCAGCGGGAGTGGGCGTCGTGAACGCGGCCGTCCCTGCGCTGGCGATCGGCGCACTGGCGGGCGCGGCGACCACGGCCGTGACGGCGAAGGCGCTCGTCGACGAGCGCACGCCGTCGATGATCGCTCCGGTCGTGTCGGGCTTGGGCATCGCAGCTGCCACGGCGAGCGCGACCTACCTGACACATGGCGTGGCGCGGCACCTGCTCGCCGGCGCCGCGATCGGCAGCGTCCTGACGGGCGCGGCGCTGGCCGCCCACTCGCAGCCGCTGTGGAACGACCAGCACGGGGCGCTCGACGGGGTGTACCGACCGGAGCGGCTCGTGATGATCGACCCGGACGTGCACGCGGAGGGCGTCGTCTCGCGCGTGTCCTACCCCGGCGACGGCGACATCCACGTCGTCATGAAGGCCGACGCCAATTCGCGGAAGTACACGCACGGCCCGCGCCATCCCGACACGATCGTGGCCGAGCCCGTCCCGGACGACCAAGGCCGCATCCTCGTGCCGCACGTCGGCGACCACATCGCGGTGGACGGGCCGCTCGCGTGGGACAGCACGCACGGCTGGAGCGAGGTGCACCCGGTGCGCAACCTCACCTTCCTGAAGGCGGACGGGCCACGCGTGCCGCGCGACCCGAAGGAGCTCGCGTCCGTGGTCGACGCGGCGTCGGACGAGGAGCACAAGCGCGAACGCGAGGCGCTGATCGGTGGCGGCGTCGCCCTCGTCGGCACGTCGCTGCTCGTCGGTGGCGCCTACCAGGGCGTCCGGGCCATGGGCAACGGGCCCGCGCACAGCGGCGCCCTCCGCGCCTGCCTGCTGCTCGCGGCGGGTGGAGCCGTCGCGCTGACGGGCGTCTTCATCGGTGGCCGCGGCTCGGACTGACGCGTCCACGTCGCGGGGCCGCACGGATGCTCCGCTAGTGTGGCGCGGTCATGGTCGACGGGTCCTTCCACAGCACGCTGCGTGCGGTGCGCGCCAATGCCGAGTGGGCGTGGCAGGCGCTCTACGACGCACACGCCCCGCGCGTGCTGCAGTACCTTCGCAGCCAGGGCGCCCCCGACCCCGAGGCCGTGCTGAGCGAGTCGTTCCTGCGCGTGGTCCGCAGCATCTCGACGTTCGAGGGTGACGAGGACGCGTTTCGCGGGTGGCTCTTCCGCATCGTCCAGCACTGCCTGATCGACGCGCGCCGCGCCCACCGCTCCACCGGCGAGCTGGACGTGGATGCGATCGCCGCGGAGCGTGACGTCGCGGAGCAGGCCGAGGAGCGGTCCGACGAGGCGCGGGCCTACGACATGCTGCGCGCCCTCCCGCGCGACCAGCGGGCCGTGGTCTTCATGCGCGTCGCGCTCGACCTGTCGATCGCCGAGGTGGCCGCGATCCTCGGTCGCCGAAAATCAGCCGTGAAGATGCTCCAGCAACGCGGACTGAACACGCTCCGCGAGCGCATGGTCGGACGCGACGATGCGTGACCGACCGTTACCCGGGGGTGCACGTGCCCGTTGAGGATGACATGGACCGGGCCGCCCACCTGCCCGCGGTCGCGCGCATCCTCGACGCCGGGGTTCCCAGCGTCGACCACGTTCGTGCCGCGCACGTCGCCGCGATGATGCGGGCGTCCAGCGAGTCGGACGCTCCCGTCCCGTCGCGTGCCGTGCGTCGAGTGCGGCGCCCGCGCCTGGGGCGGGTCCTCGTCCTCGCCGCGTGTGCATCCGTTGTGGCGAGCAGCGCGCTCGCCGCCTCGGGGGACCTCCCATCCGCCGTGCAGGAGGTGGTGTCCCGCGCCGCAGGACACGTCGGGATCTCGCTACCGACCGGGGCCGACCGCTCGCCCGATCGACGCGACGAAGGACGCGGCGCAGCGCCCGCCGGTCGGCGCCCGGCGGATCCGGCCGGCGCCGCAGGTGGGCTCCCGGCGGCACACCCGGCGCCGGCCAGTCGGCGCCCCACGATCCCGCCGGCCGCCAGGTCGCAGGCTCCGACGCATGGCCCGTCAACCG
>JAOPYS010000290.1 GCA_025964465.1 Thermoleophilia bacterium | reverse complement strand
TCGACAAGGAGCGGTTCGACACCTCCACCGAGGCCGACAAGGTCATCAAGACCGTGTCGCTCGTGGGCGTGCACGAGGTGACGCACGCCGACCAGGACGCTGCGGGGACCTTCAACACCGCGTACTCCAAGGCGGCGAACGTCGTCGACCAGGCGCGCCTCGCGCTCGGCGGAGACGCCACCACGGCGGCCGGCACGGCTGCCCTCGAGGTTGCCGCGACCCAAGGCGAGTCGGAGCGCGTCTCGCAGGTCGAGGTCAAGGCCTACGAGCGGCAGGAGGCGAACGACCTGACGTCGGGCGCCAAGAAGGAGGCGTTCGTCTCGGTCGACGAGAGCGGCGCACCCTTGCCGCTGGCGCAGCAGGTCGCGAACGTCACGGCCTTCGAGCTGCAGCAGCCGCTGCCCTTCGGCCCCAGCAAGGGCTACGTGCGCAAGGGCGACGCCCTCAACCTGACGCCCCAGGGCGTGGCGGGTGCAGCCAACGGCAGCGTGAACCTGGACGCCGCGACCCCGGCCGGAGGCCTCGCCTTCGGATTCGACGTGCTCGACCAGATCGTGCCCGGCTACCGAGGCCCCGGCTACCGTGGGCCCGGCGAGGAGGGGCCCGGCTACCGTGGGCCCGGCTACCGCGGACCCGGCGAGATCGCCCCCGGGTACCGTGGACCCGGCTACCGTGGCCCCGGCGAGACCGCGCCCGGTGAGATCGCCCCGGGGTACCGTGGCCCCGGCTACCGTGGCCCCGGCGAGATCGCCCCCGGCTACCGTGGGCCCGGCTACCGTGGCCCCGGCGAGATCGCCCCCGGTTACCGTGGGCCCGGCTACCGTGGCCCCGGCGAGATCGCTCCCGGCTACCGCGGCCCCGGCTACCGTGGCCCTGGCGAGATCGCCCCCGGCTACCGTGGCCCCGGCGAGGCCGTCGAATAGGTCCTGGATCTGTCGTTGACGCGCCGCGAGGCCCGTCGCATAGTGGAGTCAGGCGCTGCCGGTGGGACGGCGGCTGCCGCTCAAGCGACCCGTGATGGACCACGAGGGTCGACGGCAGCAGGGACGACATGCATTCTGACGAACGATTCGTTGGGCGAGATCGCGAGCTGGGACAGCTCCGCCTCGCCATCGGCCCCGGCACGGACGGGCTCCGCCTCGCGATGCTCAGCGGGCCCTCCGGCCTCGGCAAGAGCACGCTCGCGAAGGTGGCGTCGCGTGCGGCAGCCGACGCGGGCTTCCGCGTCGCCACGGTGCAGGGCCGAGCCGGTGCGCTCTCCACGCCCTTCGCGCCCTTCATGCACGCCATGCCCGAGCTCGAGGTGCTGCTGTCGGTGCTCGCCGGCGACCGCACGATCGACCTGGAGCACGCCGGCATCGGCCTGGTGAACCTCGTCGCCGAGCTCACCGTCGACCGTCCGCTGCTGCTCGCCTTCGACGACGCGCAGGCCCTCGACGAGTCCTCCCTCGCGCTGCTGCCGTACCTGATCGGCATCGCCGAGCGCGCCAACCTGACCATCCTCTTCATCGAGCAGACCGACGCGGTCGGCGTGCCGAGCAGCTACCGCTCCTTCATCGACGGCGTGCTGGCGCGACGGGTGGTCAACCACCTGCAGCTGCAGCCGATGGACGACGACTCCGTGCGCGAGCTGGTGGCCCACCAGCTGGGGATGGAGGACGTCGCCGAGGTGCCGGGCGAGATCGTGCTGCGCGCCGGTGGCAACCCGTGGTTCGCGAAGGAGCTGGCCGAGGCGTGGCGCAGCGGTGCGTCGGAGATCCCGACCAACATCGCGGCCGCTGCGACGGCGCGCCTGCACTCGCTCGACGAGGTCGGCCAGGACGTGGTCAGCGCGGTCGCGCTCTGTGACGAAGGCGCGCACATCGGGTGGCTCGAGGCGATGAGCGGGCAGCGCCCGCGGCAGTTCGTGCGCACGATGGAGGCGATCGCCGCGAGCGGGCTCGTGCGCGAGGACGCGGAGCTCGTGTCGATCGCGCACCCGCTCATGCAGCAGGCACTCGTCGACGAGCTGTCGTCGGCGATGCGCCGGGCCATCCACATGGAGCTGGCCGACGTCATCGCGCAGGTGCCCCTGTCGGAGGTCGTGTCGGCGCGTGCGCGTGCCCAGCACCTGTCCGCCGCCGGCCGCACCGACGAGGCCGTGCAGCTGTACCTGCGCGCGGCCGACGCCAACTCGATCGCCGGGCAGCTGCACGAGGCGTACGCGGACCTGCGCCACGCGCTCGGCACCGAGACGCAGGTGCAGTCGCAGATCGAGCTGCTGCGACGCGCGGCGACGGTGGCGATGCAGCTGGGGCTGCAGGATGCGATCGCGCACTGGACGGAGCTGGGGCGCGTGGCGGCTGCCACGGGCAACGACGAGCTCTACGCCTACGCCCTCTACCAGCAGTACTGGGCCTGCAACGACGGCACGGCCAACGAGCGCCTGCACCGCGCCGCGACGCTCGGCACGGGCGCGCTGGGCTGGTCGGCGCGGGCCGCGGCGACCCTCGCGCGGATGGACGGCGACTTCGAGCGGGCCGCGCAGCTGGACGAGCGCGCGATCGAGATCGCCCGGGCGTCCGGCGACGAGCAGCTGGAGGCGCTCGCGCTGGCGAAGCTCGCGGCGTCGCAGGCCGACCTCGGCCGCTCGACGGAGGCGATCGTGTCCTACCGCGAGGCGGTGCGACGGGCGATCTCGGCGCGCCTGCACGACTGGGCGATCATCTCCTGGGGCGAGCTGGTGGCGACGCTGCTCGAGGACCTCGAGACGCGCTCGGCGCTCGATGAGATCGACGCGGCGATCCAGTACGCCAACGACCTCGCGCTCGAGCGGATGCTGCCGGCGCTGCTGGCGTGGCGTGGCCACGTGCTGGCCCGGGCGGGCGAGCTGGAGGCGGCCTCCGCCGACATCGAGCAGAGCCTGGCGCTCGACCTGCAGTTCCACGAGCACAGCTCGTACCGCAACGACCACTGGACGGTGCTCGTGCGCATGGCCCACGCCGCCATCGCGAACGAGATCGGGCGCTCCGATGCGCTCTCGCTGGCGCGTGACGCGTTCCAGCTGTCGAAGTCGCTCGGCTACGCGTCGTGGGGCAACGAGCTCGTGTACGAGCGGGCTCGGGCCACGTACCGCGGCGAGGGCCTGCCGGCTGCGCTCACGGTGCTCGACGAGTTCGACGCAGCGGCCGAGCCGGTGCTCACCGCGACGGCGGCGGCGTGGCTGGCCCGGGTGGGCGTCATCGATGCAGCCCCCTCGGCGGTCGAGATGGCGCGGAAGCTGTACGCCGCGGTCGACGTGGCGCTGCCCAACCGCCTGCTGGAGCTGCAGTGCGCCGAGGTGGACGCCCTGCTCGAGGTCGTCGACGGCGGCTCCATCGCCGCGCTCGAGGCGGTCTCCGTGCGCTGGGCGGATGCCGGCCGTGCGCTCGACGCGCTCCGCGTGCAGGTCGTCACCGGTTCGCACACGCTGGCGAAGGGCGATCGCGAGGCGGCGCGCACCATCCTCGATGCCGCACGACGCGGCCTGAACGACTGCGGCGCCTCGGCGGATGCCGATCGCGCGGCGGCGTTGCTGCGCCAGACGGGCGCACGCAGCCGCGCCAAGTCGCGCACCACCACCGTCGGGCCGCTCACCAAGCGGGAGCTGGAGATCGCGCGCCTCGTGGCGAGCGGGCTCAAGAACAGCGAGGTGGCGGGCACGCTCTTCCTCGCGGAGAAGACCGTCGCGGCGCACCTGTCGAACATCTACGGCAAGGTCGAGGTGCGCTCGCGCGTGCAGCTGACCGGCTGGATCCGGGAGAACGATCCCGAGTTCGAGGCGACGCTCGCCTCCGCGGGCTGATTCACCCGATCGGGTCTCCTCCGGCCGGCTCTCCCGGCTCCTGACCGTGGCCGCGTTCGTCCGCCGGCTCGCCTGCCGGTTCGTCGACGACGCCTGGCTGCTCCCGACGCGTGTCCGCGTCCACGCTCGCGCGCGTGAAGCGCTGGTTGAGCTTGCGTTCGTCGACGTGCGTCGAGATGCGCAGGTCCATGGTGTCCCTTCCGTACGTGCCCGGCCCGCCAGCCGTGGTGTGGCACAAGTCCATGGATCAGTTGTACGCAACGGTGGGAATTACCTAATCGGAGGAATTACCTAGGTCAGTCCCCGGGGGCCGCCGGCGACGGAGCGCATATCATCCGCGCGATGGTCGCCCTCCTCCTCTCGCTGATCGCCGCCGCCGGGTTCGCCGGCGCGAACCTGCTCGCCGGGTCGGCGGTCGGGGCGTCGACCACGCTCCACCGACTGTCGATGGTGGTGGCCGCGGCCGTGCTGTTCGGGGTGGCGGTCTCGGACCTGCTGCCGGAGGCGTTCGAGCTGGCACCCGGCTCGCGAGGGGCGCTGGCGATCGTGGGCGGGTTCCTCGTGCTCTACCTCGTGGAGACCCTCACCGGGGGGCACACGTTCCACCACGAGCCGCACGTCGTCGGCGCGGACGGGGCGGGCGGCGGCGGGGCGCACGCCCACGCGCACGCGCACTCGCACGGGCCGGCGGGGGACCTCGGGTGCGTCCCGACCCACGCGGTGCTGCCCTTCCTGCTCGGCCTGGGGTTCCACAACCTCGCGGACGGGCTCGTGATCGGCGCGAGCCAGGCCTCGTCGGACACCGCGGCGACCGGGATCGCGGTGGGCATCCTGGTGCACCAGGTGCCGGTGGGCCTGTCGTTCGCGGCGGTGCTGCTTGCGAGCGGGATGTCGATGCGCCGGGTGTGGCGCCACGCGCTGGCCGTGGCGGCGCTCATCCCGCTGGGGACGACGGCAGTGCTGCTGGCGCCCGATCCGGCGGGTGCGACGCTGGGCGTGATGGTGGGCGCGGCCGCCGGCTCGCTGCTCTACATCGCGACGGGGCACCTGCTGCCGGAGGCCCACAGCGAGAGCCGGCACCCGCGCACCGCGGTGCTGTTCTCGGCGGTGCTGGTCGGCACCGTGGGGTTCGTCGGGCTCGTCGGCGGCTGACGCCCGACGCGCCGATCAGGTGGCGGCGAGGTGCGCGAGCTCGCCGCGCAGGTACTCGACGATCTCGGCGACGGGCTGGCCCGGGGTGTAGACCGCACCGACGCCCAGCTCGAGCAGCGCGGCGGAATCGTCGCGCGGGATGGTGCCGCCGACCACGACGAGCACGTCCTCGGCATCCTCGGCGCGCAGCAGTTCGAGGACCTTGGGCACGAGCGTCATGTGCGCGCCCGAGAGGATGGACAGGCCGATGGCGTGTGCGTCCTCCTGCAGCGCCGTCTCGACGATCTGCTGCGGGGTCTGGTGCAGGCCCGTGTAGATGACCTCCATGCCGGCATCACGAAGCGCGCGGGCGATGATCTTCGCACCACGATCGTGCCCGTCCAGGCCCGGCTTTGCCACCACGACTCGAATCTTCCCTGCCATGCAGCCGAACCTACCAGAGCGGCACGGTAGCGCTCCCAACACGACGGGGGAACGGTGCGCCGCAGCGCATCGCTCCCCCGTCGGCATTCGTCTCGGGCCGAGTTGCTCAGGCCGTGACGGGACCACGGTAGTCGGACGGGAACATGGTCCCCCCGTAGTTGATGTGCTGGGGCACGTAGGCCGCGTGCACCAGGATCTCGGCCGGCGGAGCGGAGGCGATCACGCCCACGCCCTTCCATGCATCCGCGACGGCCTGGGCCTCGGCTCCAGCACCGAACAGCTTCGTCGCTGCAGCGATGGTGGCCGCTGCGGCGTCGGAGAAGCTCGCGTTGGACTTCAGGTACGAGGTCTCGGCGGTGTACCAGATCTTCGCCAGCTTCTCGCTGCCGATGGTCGTGCCGATGACGTACGCCGCGTGGTTCGGGATACCCGAGTTCGTGTGCACGCCGCCGTTGTCGGACGACGTGTTCTTGTAGTGCGCCATGTCGGCCGGCTGGGTGTCGCCGCTGTAGGCGGTGCCCGGAGCCTTCAGGCTGCGGAGCGCGTCGCCGGCGACACCGGGGGTCATCACGTCTTCGCCGACCAGCCAGTCCGCGCCCTTCGCCGCGTCGACCGAACCGAACCCGGACCGGTTCTCCGACCACTGCTCGATGATCTCGCCCATGACGTCGGACCAGCTCTCGTTGAGCGCACCCGACTGGCCGCGGTACGCGAGGCCGGAGGTGTGCTCGGTGACGCCGTGGGTCATCTCGTGGCCGACGACGTCGAGGCCCTGCGACAGCGGCGCGAAGAACTTGCCGTCGCCGTCACCGTAGGTCATCTTCGAGCCGTCCCAGTAGGCGTTGTTGTACGCCCTGCCGTAGTGGACGACGCTCTTGATCTCCATGCCCTTGTCGTCGATCGAGTTGCGACCGAGCACCTGCTTGTAGAAGTCGACGACGATCTTGGCGTTGTCGTGCGCGGCATCGACGGCCTTGTCGCCCGTCGCGGCCTGGTCGTCCTTGCGCACCAGGTCGCCGAGCCCACCCTTCGGGCTCGTGCTCTGCTTGGCGTCGTAGGTCGAGTAGCCGACGGTGCCGGTTCCCGGCGTGGCCTCTCGCGGCGTCGTGGACTGCGGTGTGTAGACCGGCATCGAGCCAGCATTGATAGCGAGTTGCATTGTGTTCCCGTCCCCCCAAGGCGGTAGTGCCCTTCCCAATGGAGACGGCCTGCCCGGACAGGTCAGGACGGTAACCGCCTCGAGCGAATTTCCTTCACGCACAGGTCGGGGCGGATGGAACACGCAGCCCCTCCGGCGCGAGGTACGGGAGCGAGGGAGCGACGAGTCCGGGGGGACGTCCGATGAGCACGCAGGGACTGTATCTACGCGGGGTGCCGGTGCTGCCACCGGCGCCGACGCCGTACGCCATGCCGTCGACCACGCCGGCCGTCGACTGGGGTACCCAGCCCGGGATCACGTGGCTGCCGCCCGACGCCCATCGCCCGGGAGCCGGCGCTGCCGCGCCGCCGAGCCCGTTCGACGTCGTGCACCGCGGGTCGATCGAGGACATGTCGACCGGCGACTACATGGGCGCGACGCTCGGCGAGTTCAAGGGCGGCATCGCGCTGACCGCGGCGATGAGCGGTGGCCTCGCAGCCATCGCCGCCCCAGAGGGCGCCAAGGCCATGGCGTTCGGCGGACGGGCCCTCCGGTCCGCGGGGACGAGCGTGGTCATGCTGGCGGCGGCGGGCGCCGTGGTCGGCATGACGTCCCCGAAGGATGGCGACAAGCTCTCGACGCGCTATGCGGTCGTGCTCGGCGGCATGGGCGGCCTCGCGGGGCTGACCTGGCCGGGCGGCACGAAGGGCAAGGCGATCGCCGCAGGCGTGGGCGCCGTGCTCGGTGCGCTCGGGGGATCGTCGGCAGGCAGCCACATCCAGGCTCGCGCCGAGGCGCCGCGCCTCCAGCCGGGCTGAGCCGGCGGGGCAGGGTTCAGAAGACCGGCGTCTCGGTCCAGCTCCCGAAGACCTCGCGCAGCGCGCGGACGATCTCGCCCTCGCTGCACGTCGCGCGGGCGCAGTCGAGCAGCGGGTACATGAGGTTCGCGTCGCCGCGGGCCGCCTCGGTGAGCGCGACGAGCGATCGCTGCGCGACCTCCTCGTCGCGACCGGCGCGCGCGTCGCGCACGCGCTGGGCCTGCTGCGCCTCGAGGGCGGGGTCGATCTTGTGGATCGCGACCTCCGGCTCGTCCTGCACCTGGAAGGCGTTGACGCCGACGATGCGACGCTCGCCCGCCTCGACCTCCTGTTGCCACGCGAAGCTCGCGTCGGCGATCTCGCGCATCTGGAAGTTCTGCTTCACGGCCTCGACCACGCCGCCGAGCTCCTCGATGCGCGCGAAGTACTCGTACGCCTGCGCCTCGATGCGGTCGGTCATCTCCTCCACGAAGTAGCTGCCGCCGAGCGGGTCGATCGTCGACGCGACTCCCGTCTCCTCGGCGATCACCTGTTGCGTGCGCAGCGCGATCTGCACGGCCTCCTCCGTCGGCAGCGCGATGGCCTCGTCGTAGGAGTTGGTGTGCAGCGACTGGCATCCACCCATCACGGCGGCCATCGCCTCGATCGCCGTGCGCGCGATGTTGACGAGCGGCTGCTGCCACGTCAGCGACACCCCGGCGGTCTGGCAGTGGAACCGGCACAGGAGCGAGCGAGGATCCTTCGCGCCGTACTTGTCGCGCATGACCGTGGCCCAGATGCGGCGCGCGGCGCGCAGCTTCGCGACCTCCTCGAAGAAGTCGATGTGCGCGTTGAAGAAGAACGAGAGGCGCGGCGCGAACGCGTCGACGTCGAGGCCGCGCGCGATGGCGTGCTCGACGTACCCGAAGCCGTTGGCGAGCGTGAACGCGAGCTCCTGCGCGGCGGTCGAGCCGGCCTCGCGGATGTGGTACCCGGAGATCGATACGGGGTGCCAGCGCGGCATGTCCTTCGTGCAGAACTCGATCATGTCGGTGACGAGGCGCATCGACGGGTCGGGCGGGAAGAGCCACTCCTTCTGGGCGATGTACTCCTTGAGGATGTCGGTCTGGATCGTGCCGGAGAGCTTGGCCAGCGGAATGCCGCGCTGCTCGGCCATCACCGCGTAGAACGCGAGGATGATCGGCGCCGGGCCGTTGATGGTCATCGAGGTGGAGACCTCGTCGAGCGGCACGCCCTCGAACAGGCGCTCCATGTCGAGCACCGTGTCGACGGCGACGCCCTCCCGGCCCACCTCGCCGAGCGACATCTCGTCGTCGGAGTCGTAGCCCATGAGCGACGGCATGTCGAAGGCGACGGAGAGCCCGTGCTGGCCGTGGGAGAGCAGGTAGTGGAAGCGCTCGTTGGTCTCCGCGGCCGTGCCGAACCCGGCGAACTGGCGCTGCGTCCACGGCTTGCCGCGGTACATCGACGGATAGACGCCGCGCGTGTAGGGGAACTGGCCGGGGAAGCCGAGGTCGCGGGCGTAATCGATGTCGGCGCTCTCGGGGGTGGAGAGGCGCGGCACCTCCTCCCCGCTCATCGTCGTGAAGAGCGCGGTGCGGTCGGGCGTGCGCGCGAGCGCCGCCTGCCACAGGCCCTGCGCATCGCTCGCGGCCCCGTCGGAGTCGGCGCGGTGGCGGGGCGTCCAGGAGATGTGTCGGTCTGCGATCGGCATGGTGCGATCGTACCGGGCGAGGCCGCACCTGCGCGGCGGCCTAGAACTCGATGCCGCGACGCGCGGGGATGCCGGCCTCGTAGAAGTGCTTCGTCATGCGCATCTCGGTGACGAGGTCGGCCCGCTCGACGAACGCGCTCGGCGCGTCGCGCCCGGTCAGCACGACCTCGACGTGGTCGGGCTTCGCGTCGATCAGCTCGAGCACGGCGCGCTCGTCGACGAGCCCCATCCCGGCGGCGACGTTGACCTCGTCGAGCACGACCACGTGGTACTCGCCCGACGCGATCGCCTCGGCCGCGCG
>JAOPYS010000282.1 GCA_025964465.1 Thermoleophilia bacterium | reverse complement strand
ATGTCGTGCGAGCGGGTCGCGGTCACCATGGCCACGGGGACATTGACGAGGCCGAAGGTGATCGCGCCCTTCCAGATCGCGCGGGGTGCCATGGGCAGCTCCAGGTCTGAGAACGTCGGTCGTGCGGGGTGATCGTGCCCCATTCGGCGGCTGGCCAGTCGTGCGGGCCCGTGCGAAGGTGGAGGCATGGGCTCGCGGGGGGAACGGGTGAGGCGCTGGGCGCTGCGCATCGGCGTGGTCTCCCTGCTGCCTGCGCTCGTGCTCGAGCCGAGCGCGTGCCTGCTCGCCGCGGGCCTCACGGCCGGGTGGGCGCTTCCGTTCTGGTTGGTCGGGCGAGCGCTCCGCCGGACGGGGGAGTCGCGGGTCGCGGTCCTGCTGGGCACGCTCGGGGCGGCTGCGGCCGGGTCCGTCGCGACCGCCGTGCTGGTCGATGCCGGTTCGATCGGCCTCGCCCGCGTGACGGCACTCGTCGGCGGCGCGATGCTGATGGAGGGCGAGCGCGCCCGCAGTCCGGCACGGGCCCGCGCCGCTGCACTCGCGGCCGTGGCCCTCGGCAGCCTCGGGCTCGTCGTGGGATCGTCGCCGGCGCCCGGCGCGGGCCTGGGCCTCGTCGGCCTGTGTCTCGTCGCCATCGGGCTCGGGTCACCGCGCCCTCGTGCCGATGCACCCCGCGATGCAGGCAGAGCGCATGGCAGTGGTGGCGGGATGGGACGACACGCGGGCCGCGCTCGCGCGCTGGAACCGTGACGTTCCCGGCGTGCTGCGAGCCTGGTTCGGTACCAGCCTCGCCATCGGCCTGACCCTGTTGGCCGCCACGTGGGCGGTCGGCACGTGGTTCGCGCCGCACCACGTCGAACAGCGGGCCGTGTTCTCCACGGGCACCGACCTGTGGCGCGCCGCCGGCGTGTTCGAGCGCAACCTGCTCGTGCTCGCGATGCACGCCCTCATCTGCGTCGCCGGGTACATGGGTTCGACCTCGGCCGGGATCGCAGCGGAGGACTACACGGGCTTCACCCGGCGCGTGCACCTGCTCGCCCGGCCCGTCACCTTCGCCTTCGTCGCCTGCGTGACGGCCAGTTCGTTCACGCTCCAGGCGTGGACGCTGGGCTCGGCCGTGCCGGGTGTCGCTGCCGCCTACGGGGTCGGCATCGGGCACATGCTGCTGCTGCTCGCTCCGCACGCCGTCCCCGAGCTGGTCGCCGTCTTCCTCCCGCTCGGGGCGTGGCTGGTCATCGCCCGCCGGTCCGCGTGGCCCGAGCTGCTCGCCGCGAGCATGGCCGCGACCGCCCTCGCCGTGCCGATCCTGGTGTTCGCAGCGCTGGTGGAGGAGTACGTCGCGCCGATCATCGTGGCCTCCGCGACGCACTGACCCACGTCGTCACCAACCGCCGGGCGGGTCGCTCGCGGGGAAGCTCTCCGCGCCCGCCTGGTCCTGCGGATCGTCGTAGTCCTCGTCGGCCGAGGGTGGCGGCACACCGGGCTGGCGGTCGTGGTCGACGGCCGCCCCAGGCGCACTCACCGGCAGGTGCAGGTGGCGTCCGGGCTCGTCGTCGGGGTCGGGGCGAGGCGTGGGATCCATGACCGTCAGTAGCTCGCCGGCGGGTCGCTCGCCGGGAAGCTGTCCGCACCGGCGAGGTCGTCCGGATCGACGACCCCGTCCTCGGCGGCCGGCGGTGGCACGCCGGGCTGACGCTCGTGGTCCACGGCCTCGTCGGGGCCGCTGTGCGTGGGTCGCTCGTTCGGGTCCATGGGGGCGTCGTGCCCGGCCCCGCCGGCGACAAACGGCCGGTGTCAGCCGGGGGCGTGCTCCGTCGCGATGCCTTCGTCCGGCAGCGCGACGGTGTCGCTGGTGCCGTCGCGGTGGGAGACCACGAGCGCGTCCGCCCACACGGCCCGCGTCGGGCTGCCGGACGC
This sequence comes from Thermoleophilia bacterium, assembly GCA_025964465.1. Lineage (GTDB taxonomy): Bacteria > Actinomycetota > Thermoleophilia > Gaiellales > SKUG01 > JAGQUL01. Next base: position 20,309 of record JAOPYS010000282.1, on the reverse strand, counting down.
CCACAGGTACGCGTTGCGGCCGAGCGCCGCGGGCTGCAGCTCGCCCGTGTTGGTGCGCACCTGCACGCGCACGACCGAATCGTCCGCGAGCCCGAACAGCGTCTGCCCGTCGTCGTCCCACACGCCGGCGACGTCGACGCCGCCCGCCCCGAGCTCCACGGCGCACGCCGCGGCGATCGGCGACCCACCCGCCGAGTACGTCCAGCAGACCTGCCCGCCGCGCAGGCGGGTGGCGCTGAAGCGCTCGCCCCGGGACGTCGCCAGCAGGGTGCGTCCCGGGCCGGTCAGGTCGTCCTCGCCGATCCCGTTCGGGTCGTCCGACGACGACGCCGGCAGCGCTCGCCTGAGCAGGTCGTCCTCGGTCGCCGTCATCGGGGCGGCGTCCCCGCCGTCCACCGCAGCGAGCGATCGCAGCGACGCCACGTCGGGGCCGCGACTCGACCCATCGTCCTGCGTGGCGTAGGCGACCGCGGCGAGCGACGTGATGCCGAGGATGGTCGCGATCGTCGCGAGCGAGCGGAAGGTGCGGGGGCGGCGCATTGGCATGGCTGGTCTCCGGGCGTACGTGAGCGGGGGCAGGTCGCGTCTCGGCTGACGCGTCGTCAGATGTTCGTGGAGCAGGTGACCGTGCTGGATCCGGACCCATCCGCCGATCGTGAGCAGTAGGCCTTGCTCGACGCGGCGTCGGGCTCGTAGCGGAAGTTCAGGTCGGCGGTGTAGGCGGATCCGCTGTAGAACGAGCTGCCACTGCAGCACGCGATCAGGTACCCCGTCCGGTAGAGGCGGCCGGCGACGTACGTCCCGTCGATCTCCGAGTAGGTGTGGGTGGTGTAGACGCCGGATTGGGCGCTCCCTCCGGGTCCCATCAACCCGTTGAAGTAGGTGTTGACGGCGTAGGCGGTGGCGGGCAGCACGGCGAGCGAGGCCAGGGCGAGCACGGCGAACAGTTTCCTCATCTTGCATTCCTCGTGGTGGGGGGGCATCCGGGGCGCGGCCCGGAAAACTGGCAGGTCACGCTCCCGTGCCACAAGGCCGAGAATTCGGCCGGCAATCTCGGGAACCCGGGGCGGTCCGGAGCGGAGTGCGCGCGCGAAGAACAGGTGCAGGCGCCCGTGCAGGTGCTGGAACCCGGGAGCCGCGGGAGCGGAGTTCCCCCGAATGGACACGCGGACCCCGACGATCGACGAGCCGTCGACTGCCGCCTCGGACGACGAGGCACCCGGAATGGCCGAGATCGGCGGGTTCGACGACGTCTACGAACGGTGCGCGCCGCGCATCTTCCGCTACACCCGTTCGCGCCTCGGCCCGGCCGCCGCCGAGGACGTCACCGCGGAGATCTTCGCTGTGGCCTGGAAGGCGCGCGACAAGTTCACCACCGACATCAGCGACGATCCGATGGGGTGGCTCCTGGGGGTCGCCAACCGGGTCATCGCCCGCCACCGCCAGGCGGAGTACAACTGGATCCGGATGTGCCGCGAGACGGCGCGGGCCAGCACGGACCTCCCGGCCGCGACGGATGACATGTCGGAGGTGGACGACCGGGTCGACGCGCAGGCACACCACCGCGTGCTGGCCGCCGTGGCGCACATCCCGGAGCGCGAGCGGATCCCGCTCCTGATGCTCGTCGTGAGCGAGATGTCCTACGAGGACATCGCCGCTTCCCTGCGCATCCCCATCGGCACGGTCAAGTCGCGCATCAGCCGCGCGCGGGCCCGCCTGCAGGACCGCATCGGGATGGAGGAGGGCGAATGAGCATCCCTCGCGATCCCATCTTCGACGCGGTGCACGCCGCCTTCCTGCCGGAGCCGGCCTCCGAGGCCGCTGCATTGGCGCGCATCCGCGCGAACGCCAAGCACCGCCTGACGACCCCGCCCCCTGCGGCCACACCGGCGCAGCCCACCTGGTTGCGCCCGCGCGGCTGGACCCGTGCCCGGGTCCTCGCCGTCGCGATCGCACTCGTCGTGCTGATCGGGGCGACGGTGGCGGCCGCGCAGTCCGGGGTGATCCGACGACTGTTCACGTCGCAGACCCCGAGCGCGCAGCGGATGGAATCGCTGCGGGTCACCGACCATCCGAGCGGCATCGAAGGCCCCGCGGCCGATTCGGTGCCAGCCGACGTCGAGGCCGCACTCCAGCAGCTCGCCGAGCGCCCGCACGGGACCGGTCCGGCGTTCGGCAGGCTCGATCCCGACTTCGCGACCCGGACGCTGCTCTCGGGCCGGTTCGGCGCGAAGCAGGTCACGGTCCACGCCCGCCGCACGGTCGACGACCGCGTGTGCTTCGCGGTCTCCGCGGGTGTCGAGCCGACCCTGCTCTTCTCGAACTGCTTCGACTCCTTCTTCGACCTCGAAGCCCCGATCCACGGAAGCGCGCTCCTCACCGCAGGGTCCATCCACACCGTGTACGGCGTCGCCGCCGACGAGGTCACCGGCATCGTGGTCCGGACGGCCGACGGCGCCACGAGCGAGGCGCTGATAGGGACGAACGCGTACTACTGGGACACCTCCGTCGCGGGGTCGCCGCCGGTCGAGCTCGTCGTCCAGCTGGAGGGCGGGGGCACGGTCACGCGGCCGGTCGACCTGACACACGGCGAGTCCTAGGGGACCCGGAGCGGCGAACATGGCCGCACGTCGCGGTCGCGTGGAGTAGGTTCGGTTCGAACACCGGAGCAGGTCTCCGGTGCACCCCGAGGGAGGACTCCACCATGGCGATGACCGCTGCTGCCCCGCGCAAGAACGCGCTGAAGACGACCAACGGATTCTGGTGGGCCAACCTGGCATCCACCGACGACACTGCCGCCGCCGCGTTCTACACGGACGTGTTCGGCTGGAGCTGGGACGTCATGCCGCTCGGCGACTCGGGCAACGTGCACCGCACCGCCAAGGCCGGCGACCTCGAGCTGGCCGGCCTCGACCACCTCCCGGCGGACGCCGGCATGCCGACCAACTGGACCAACTTCGTCTACGTCGACGACATCGCGGCCACGGTGGAGACCGCCCGCGCACTCGGCGCGAAGATCATGATGGAGCCGATGGACGTGATGGGCGCAGGCCACATGGCCGTGGCGTTCGATCCGACCGGTGCGGCGTTCGGGCTCTGGCAGCCCGGCACCCAGACCGGCGCCGATGCGGTCAACCAGCCCAACACGTACTCGTGGGTCGAGCTGGCCACCGACGACACCGAGGCTGCGCGCACCTTCTACGCCGAGCTGCTCGGCTGGAACTGGGTCCGCCAGGACATGGAGATGGAGTACTGGATCGCCGAGCTCGAGGGTCGCTCGCACGCGGGCATGATGCCGAAGCTCGATTCCATGTCGAGCATGCCGAACCACTGGGGGACCTACTACGGCGTCGCCGACGTGGACGCCACCGTCACCGCCATCAAGGCGGCGGGCGGCACCGTGCTGATGGACCCGGTCCGCATGGGCCCCGGCCGCGGCACCGCCGCCCTCGATCCGCAGGGCGGCTACTTCCTCGTCATCCAGCTGGACGAGTGGCCCGCCGACTGACACCGCGCGACTGACATCGCTCGAACCGGTTCGACGAGGGGGCGCTCCGCTGCGGCGGGGCGCCCCCTCGTCGCCAAGACCGGGCGCCCGGCGCCCGAGGCGGTGGTGACTGGTCGATGGTGATACGGTCGGAGCGACAGTCGACTGCCCTGCGCGATGGACCGAGATCGGGTGCCCCGTGAAGCGTGTGTTCCTCCGCAGCATCGTCTGCGCGAGTACGATCCTGGCCCTGCTGTCGCTCGCCGCCGTCGCGAATGCCACGACCGTGGCGTACAACGGCGCCACGGTGATCGTCGCCGGCGGCGACAGCGCGGCGCACACGCTGCAGTTCCGGCTCTCGGGCGACCAGGCGCACGATGAGATCCTCGATGACGTGGGCTTCACCTCCACCCCCGGTGACTGCACCTTCGTCGTGAACCCGACGTGGATCAGCTGCCCGGCCCACACCGACGTGCAGGTCGACCTCGGCTCGGGCAACGACACGGTCACGTTCGCCGGGACGAACTTCGACTGCTTCGCCGGGTACGTCCTCAACCTCGGGGACGGGGCCAACCACCTGACGCTCAGCAGCGACTGCCCCCAGCTCGCCGGGTCCACGGCAGCCATCTCGTCCGGCTCCGGATCGGACGTCATCACCGAGGGTTCCCAGTCCGCGGCGACCGTCTCTGCCGGAGGTGGCGACGACAGCGTGTACGGCGGCCCCGGCACCGACGTGCTGCACGGCGGCGAGGGCAACGACCGCCTGTTCGGGTACGCCGGCGACGACCAGGTGCTCGGCGAAGGTGGCGACGACGCCCCCAACGGCGGGATCGGCAATGACCTCGTCGACGGAGGCCCCGGCACCGACGCCCTCGAATCGTGCGCGGCGTGCGTGGGGTCCGGCAACGACACTGGTATGGGGGCCGATGCGTACGTCGGCGGGGCCGGAACCGACAAGCTCTGGCTCGACGGCCATGCCGGTGGCGTCGCGATCACCATCGACGGCCTCGCCAACGACGGGCTGGCGGGCGAGGGCGACAACGTCGGCACCGACATCGAGGCGATCGAGGGCACCGCGGGCAACGACTCCTTCGTCGGTTCCCCAGGCCCGGACGCGTTCTCCGCGGGCGCCGGCAATGACGTGGTCCACGGCGCGGACGGCGCCGACGACCTGTACGGGGGTGGGGGAGACGACCAGCTCTTCGGCGACGCGGGGGTGGACAAGGTCCAGGGAGCCGGGGGCGCGGACACGGTGGACGGCGGTGCAGGCGCTGACCAGCTCTACGGCGACGTCGCGTCGTGCTCGGTCTCCTGCAGCTCCGACAGCGACACCCTGCTCGCGCGCGACGGCGAGGTCGACGCGGTGGACTGCGGAGGAGGCGCCGATTCGGCGACCGTCGACTTCGCCGACGTCGTCGCAGGCTGCGCGTCGATCGACCGCAGCGCGCAGCCCGTCGTGGTCGGCCCGCCGCCGCCCGCCCATCCGCCACAGCCAGCGGCAGCGAAGCCACGGATCCTCATCCCGGCGTCGATCTCCGCCCGCGCCCTGCTGCGCTACGGCCTCGTCACCAAGCTCTCGTGCCCCGGCCGCTGTCGCGCGGCCGGCACCGTCCGTATCCGGACCACTGTGCTGGCCGGCGGCCGCGCCGCGCTGAACCGGGCGGGCGCGACCAAGGTCGTGCTCAAGGTGACCCCCCGAGCCATCGCCCGGATCCGCGCGCTGCGGCGAACCAAGCTGGCCGTGCGCGTCATCGTCACCGTCGCAGGCAGGACGACCATCGCGACGCGCGCCGTCACCTTCGTGCCCTGACCGACGGGCCTCGCTAGCGTCCGTGTGAGTGCGAGCCACTGCTCCAACGGCGAGATGGGTGACTGATGACTGCTGGTCGCAAACTTCCTGCTGTTGGGGCCGGACAAGCGCGATTCGGCGAATTGCATTACATGCCCCGAACGCGTGGCCCCTCGGTTGCTGCACCGGAGTGTCGATGAACCAACGTGCGGCGACTGCTGACATTCCTGTGCGCGAGCCTGGTGACGTGCAGCGTGTATGCGCCGTCGGCGGAGGCCGGGCGCATGACGCTTCGCTTCACCGCTGGGCCGCCGGCTGTCACCTCGGCGCGGCGAGTGAGCGTGCGTTGGAGCGTCTTTCCGGCCGGCAGAGGGGGCGCGAAGTTCCGGTGCACCTGGGCCGGGCGGACGGCGCCATGCTCGCCGCCGAGATCGCTCGCACAGCTGGGTGAGGGTCGTCACGTGTTCACTGTGCGAGCCAGCCGCGGTGGCGACACCGTGACCCGCTCATGCGCCTGGGTCGTGGATCGCACCGCGCCCACCGCCCCGGAAATCGTTGGTGGCGCGCGGGATTGGCAAGCGAATGCAGCAACGCTCCGTGCGGTGGGCAGCAGTGATGCGCTCGCGGGGGTGCGCACGTACGAGTGGCAGGCCTCGGAAGACGGTGGCACGACATGGACGCGTGATCAGAGCGGCGCCACGATGACGCTCGGGGCTGACGGAACGTGGCTGGTGCGAGCGCGTGCGGTGGACCGCGCCGGCAATCGCAGTCAATGGCGCAGCCGCGAGATCCGGATCGACTCGACAGCACCACCCGCACCGAATGTCACTGGCGCGTCGCCGAGCTGGAGGTCGGTGCAGGCCGTGACGCTGACCGCGGAGGCAACCGACGCGCAGAGCGGCGTCGCGAGCATCGCCTGGGAGACGAGCCGGGACGGTGGCAACACCTGGCAGCCGGTCGCAGACACGTCCGCCGCTTCGATCGACATCACCTTCGAGGGCACGACCGTCGTTCGCGCATCGGCCATCAACAACGCCGGCATGCGAAGTGGCACGAGCGCCACGACCGTTCGCGTCGATCGCACCGCGCCACCCGCGGCCGTACTGGGCGGCGGGACCGGGGATGCGTGGGCTGGTACCAACGTCACGCTGACCGCTTCGGCGCACGACGACGAGAGCGGCGTCTCGCACGTCGAGTATTCCGTCTCGAGCGACGGCGGCACAGCGTGGTCGGCATGGGGCGCGCCGGTGCCCAACGCGCACCTTCTGCTGCCTCCGGGAATCGTCATCTCCGCTTCAGGAATGACGCTCGTCCGCGCCCGCGTTGTCGACGCGGCCGGGAATGTGGGCGCCTCGAGCGAAATCGCGACCGTGCGCATCGATCGCACCGAGCCCTCCTGGACCGACCTCGACGCGTTCCGCTCGGGATGGACCGACGCCGCGAACCTCACGATGGAGATAGTGGCGTCCGACGACGTCGCGATCGCCAGCTACTGGTACCGCACGCGCACTACCGGCGGATGGGGCGCACCCCGGCCCGCGACGGGCGGCAAGGTGACCATCTCGGACGAGGCAGCGAGTGAGGTCCAGGTCGAGGCGATCGACGTCGCCGGCCGGACGACCGGATGGACCTGGGTCGGAGTTGCGCTCATCGACCGGACGGGGCCCCCTGCACCCCGCATCGGGGGTGGCACCGGGGTTGGATGGAGCACGGGCGACGTTGATGTCGCGATCGTCGCGCTCGGGGAATCCGCATTCGAGGGGGCGCCATACGGCTCCACCCAGGCATCGACGTCCACCAACGGCGGCGCGACGTGGAGTGAGTGGGAACGCACCGCGCGCGAGGGCTCGTACACGGTCACCGGTACCGGCACGACGCTCGTTCGGCTTCGGCTCGTGGACGCGGCGGGGAACATCGGCGCCGCGAGCACGGAGGAGCAGGTCCACATCGACCCGACCGCGCCGGGTGTCCCCGTCTCGACCGGTGGCTCGACCGAGTGGGCCAACGTTGCGCTTCGCACCGTCACCGCGACACCTGGCGACGGCGCTGCCGTCACGGCCTACGAGTACCGCACCTTTGCCGGCGGATCCCAGACGCCGAGTGCCGAGGGGGTTGGCGGTTCGCTGGACATCACCGCGGAGGGCGAGACGCGCGTCGAGTTTCGCGCACGCGACGCCAGCGGGCGGTGGGGTCTGTGGGGCGGCTCGTGGCCCGGCGGTTACGTCCGGCTCGACCGCCAAGCGCCCACGGTCGAGTTCGGCCCCTTCCCAGCGCCCGTGTCCGGGACGCACAGGTTCGTCGCGTCCTTCATCTCGAACGACGGCCGATCCAGCCTCGACGATTGGACGTTGACCCTCGACGGACCGGTGACGACGACGGTGTGCTCGAACACCTCCGCGGGCCACAACCGGTCCCCGGGCGTGTACTGCGACTTCGACACGCGCACCGTCCCGAACGGCACCTTTGACCTCAAGCTCGTCGGCGGGGACCTCGCTGGCAACTCGGCAACCGGGTCGATCTCCGTCGACGTCGACAACCCCTGACGCCAGCAACGGTACTGGGTCGACGCGGCGCACGACGTGTCGCAGACAGGTGGTTCTCAGTACGCCCGGAAGGATTCGAACCTCCGACCCCCAGGTTCGAAGCCTGGTGCTCTATCCAGCTGAGCTACGGGCGCAGATGGAGCGAGGATATCAGTCGACCCCTCGGCCTGAGGGGCGGCGCGCGATCAGATCTGCGTGGTGGCGACGACGATCGGGTGGTCGCTGACCTGGGCGCGCTCCGGCGAGTGGTCGGCCTGGCTCCCGGTGAACTGGACGGGCCCCGCGCCGAAGATCCAGTCGATCTCCGGGCGAGCGCTGGCGGGCGCTGACGCGGTGGCTGCGCCGCCGGCGGTGAGGGACTTGGCAGCGGTGGAGCGGTCGTTGAAGTCGCCGACGAGGTAGACGGGCAGGCCGGTCGCCCGCAGCTTGGCGACGTAGGCCTGTTCGCGGCGGACGGCCTCGGCTCGGTACGCGCCCTGCTTGTGGTGGTCGGCCGTGTCGGCGGGGTTGTGGATGTTGACGAACCACGCCCGCTTGCCGGTCGCCTTGTGCTCCAGCTGGACGACCGGCATCTCGGTCTCCTTGCCCTCGAAGTACGGGACCTTGAGCGAGGACTTCTGCACGAGGCGGAAGGTGTCGGACTTCCACACGATGCTGTTGTCACCCGCGGTCGACATGTCGTAGCCCGTGTTCGCGGAGGCGAATGCGGCGCGCTGGGAACCCTGGAACTCCTGCAGCCCCGCGACGTCGACCGCGTGCTGGCGCAGCTCGTCGACCATGCCCGGCGTGCGCGCCGCGCCCGATCGCCAGCCCGGGTGCTGCGTGCCGCCCGCGGTGTGGGACGCGCCGAGCGTGTTGAACGACGCCACCGTGAAGGAGGCCGGGCCGCCCGGCTGGGCCGCGGGCGTCGCCGCGCGTGGCTGCTGGGTGGGCGACTGGAGCGGAGACTGCTGGACGGGCGACTGCTGCGGGGCGCCGCCGCCTGTGACCACGCCGGGCGGCTTCGGAGCGCCGAGCGCGTCCGTTCCTCGCTGCGCCTGCAGCACGGCCGACAACGACTGCAGTGCGTCGGTGAGCTGCTGGATGGCGAGCGCCAGCTCTGGGGTCAGCGACGGGGGCGTCGGACCCGGGCCGTGCGGCAGCGGCCCGCCTGCGGTCGTGGGGGTGGAGGAAAGTCGACACGGCTCCATACCACGAAGGTACGACGGCGCCGAACCGTTCGTTCTAGGTACTTCACCTCGATCTAGGGGCGGCGCGCGGATGCGTCAGGCAGGTGGTTCCGGCGTGATCGGCGTGTGGTCGAGGTGCGCGACGCCGACGGGCCACTGTTCCTCGACGGCGCGAGCTCGGGCCTGCGTAGTGGGCGCCGCGGTGGCGCCGCGGCCGCGCGAGCCACGGGTGAGGACGCGCTCACCGCGCCCGCGACCGACGTAGCTGAAGGCCCAGCGGGTGGTGACGAGCACGCGGTTGGCGAACCCGACCACGTACATCAGGTGCACGAACAGCCACGCGAACCAGGCGAGCGTGCCGCTGAATCGCAGGCGTCCCATCTGGGCGACGGCGCGGTGGCGACCGATCGTCGCCATGCTGCCCTTGTCCTTGTAGCGGAAGGGCTTCGCGCTGGTGCCGCGCACGCGGGCGGCGATCTCGCGGCCGACCCACGTGCCGGTCTGCATCGCGGCGGGGGCCACGCCGGGCAGGCCCGCGCTGGCGAGGTCGCCGATCACGTAGACGTCGGGATGGTCGGGGAGCGCGAAGCGCTCGTCCACCGTGACCCGACCGCCGCGATCCACCTCGGCGCCGGTTGCCTCCGCGAGCTGGCGCCCGAGCGGGGAGCCCTGCACGCCCGCGGCCCACACCACGGTGCCGGCCTCGATGCGGTCGTCGCCGAGGTCGATGCCGCGCGAGTCGATGCCGGTCACTGCCGCGCCCAGGCGCACCTCCACGCCCATGCGCTCGAGCGATTCCTGTGCGCGCTTCGACAGCTTCTCGTCGAACATTGGGAGCACGCGCGGGGCGGCGTCCACGAGCACGACGTGCGCCTCGGACGGGTCGAAGCGGCGGTACTCGCGGCGCAGCGTCTGGTGCGCCACCTCGATGAACTGCCCCGCCAGCTCGACGCCGGTGGGGCCGGCGCCCACGACGACGAACGTCAGCCGGCGCCGCCGGGTCGCATCGTCGACGGCGACGTCCGCGCGCTCGAACGCGCCGAACAGGCGATAGCGCAGCTCGATCGCGTCCTCGATCGTCTTGAGCCCCGGCGCGACGGCCTCCCACTGGTCGTTGCCGAAGTAGCCGTGCCGCGCGCCGGCGGCCACGACGAGGTGGTCGTAGGTCAGCACCGTGCGGTCGCCCGTGATCGTCACCGCCTCGACCGTGCGCGCCTCGACGTCGATTCGATCGACCTCCGCCAGCACGACCGACACGTTGCGCTGCTTGCGCACCACCCAGCGGTGCGGCGGCGCGATCTCACCGGGGGAGAGGCTGCCGGTGGCCACCTGGTAGAGCAGCGGCTGGAAGCAGTGGTGGTTGGTGCGATCGACCAACGTCACACGGACGTCTTCCGACCCGCGCAGGGCCTTCACGACCCGCTGGCCGGCGAATCCACCGCCAATGACGACCACGTGTTGCATGCCTGCACTGTAGCTGGCATGCTGCCGGCTTGCCGCAAGCGGAACGTTGGTTCCGTTTGCGGGGAGCGAGGGTGCGGTGTCGCGCCGTTTCGGGAGTCTACGCATGGCCAGCACGACCGCAAGTCCCAGCTCGAAGGTCGTCGTCGACGACCCGGGCCACGCCCCGAGCCCCTGGTGGGCCCTCGTCGTGGTGTGCTTCGCCCAGTTCATGGTGGTGCTCGACGCCACCATCACGAACGTGGCGCTCCCCACGATCCAGACGGAGCTGAAGATCTCCGCCAGCGACCTGCAGTGGGTCATCAACAGCTACACGCTCGCGTTCGGTGGGCTGCTCATGCTCGGTGGCCGCGCTTCGGACCTGCTCGGTCGACGCCGGATCTTCATCGCCGGCACGCTGCTGTTCTCGCTCGCCTCGCTCATGAACGGGCTCGCCAACAGCTCGGAGTTCCTCATCATCTTCCGCGGGGTGCAGGGCATCGGCGCGGCGCTCATCTCGCCGGCGGCGCTCAGCGTGATCATGACCTCGTTCGCGGAGGGCAAGGAGCGCACCAAGGCGCTCGGCGTGTGGAGCGCGATCGCCGCCGGCGGCGCGGCCGTGGGCCTGCTGCTCGGCGGGATCATCACGGAGTACATCAGCTGGGAGTGGATCTTCTTCATCAACGTGCCGATCGGCCTGGCGGTCATCGCCGCGGCCCTGCGCTGGGTGCCGGAGTCGCACGCCGACCTCGGCCACCGACGCTTCGACCTGTTCGGCGCGCTCAGCATCACCGCGGGCCTCATGCTGCTCGTGTACACGATCGTCGGCACGCTCCGATACGGCTTCTGGGACAACGCGTCGATCAACGTGCTGCACCCCCTGCACGTCATCCACCTGCTGTCGGCGGACGCTGAGCTGTCGCTCTGGCGCACGCCGACGTTGGGCCTCGTCTCGATCGCGCTGCTCGTCGCGTTCGTCTTCACCGAGGCTCGCACGAAGGCGCCGCTCGTCCGCCTCGGCCTGCTGCGGGTCCGTTCGCTCGCCACGGCGAACCTCGCGATGCTCTCGGTCGCCGCGGGCATGTTCGCGTTCTTCTACTTCGCGACGCTCTACATCCAGCAGGTGCTCGGCTACCAGCCGGTCAAGGCGGGCGCGGCCTTCCTGCCGTTCGCGTTCGGCATCGGCATCGGCGCCGGCACGGCGCAGGTCGCCATCGGCAAGCTCGGCGTCCGGCTCACGGGCGCGATCGGCCTGATCGTGGCGGCAGCTGGCATCGCGCTGATGGGCGCCACACTCGACGTCAACGGCACCTACTGGTGGCTGTTCGGCGGAATGATCATGATGTCAGTCGGCCTCGGCTGGACGTTCGTGCCCTTCACCCTGATCGCCACGACCAACGTCGTGGACGAGGAGGCCGGGCTCGCATCCGGCGTGTTCAACACGTCGCAGCAGATCGGCGGCGCCATCGGCCTCGCCATCCTCTCGACCGTGGCCAACAACGCCACGAAGGGCAGCATCAAGGACCTGGGTCGGCCCCCGAAGGGCGCCGACCTCGTGGCGGCGGCCCGAGAGCACGTCAAGCCCGGGCACGACTGGCTCGTGGCGGCGGTCGACGGGTTCCAGACCGCGATGTACGCCGGCGCAGGACTGCTGCTCGTCGGCCTGGTGCTGCACGTGCTGTTCATCCGCAAGAAGGACGTGGAGAACATCGACGTGACCGCGCCGATGGTGCCGGCGGCATGACGACGACAGCCGCTCCCGGCGCTGCTGCATCGCTGCGGGTCGACGCGGCGCGCAACCGTGCGCGCGTGCTCGACGCGGCGCAGGCGCTGTTCGCGGAGCGCGGCCTCGACGTCGGCATGGCGGAGATCGCCGAGGCGGCCGGGGTGGGGGTCGGCACGGTCTTCCGGCGCTTCGAGTCCAAGGAGGCGCTCGTCGAGACGATCGTGCGCGAGCGCGTCGACGAGCTGCACTCGTTGGCCAAGGTCGCGCTCCGTCGAGCGGACGAGGAGCCGTGGGCGGCGTTCGCGGAGTACTTCGTGGCCGGAGTGGAGGTGCAGGTTCGCAACCGCGCCTTCATGGAATCTGCCGCTGGGCTCGGTGCCTGCGCGCACATGCGCACCGCGATGGGGCCGCTCGCCGCCACGATCACCGAGCTGGTGGAGACGGCGCAGCGCGCCGGGGCCGTTCGCGCGGACCTCGCGCCGGAGGACGTCCCGCTGCTGCAGTGCGCCATCAGCCGTGCGGCCTGCCACGCGTTCAGCGCGGTCGAGCCCGAGGTGTGGCGACGCCCGTGTGCGATCGCCCTCGACGGCCTGCGTGCCGAGGCTGCGATGTCGACGCTCGAACCGCAGATGCCGACGCTCGCGCAGCTGCACACCACCTGCGACTGACACCCGTCAGCGCTGTCACCAGCCGCGGGTCCCCGGCGCGCCCTTGATCGGCCCGCGGATGTTCGGCGTGATCCACCCGCCGTAGAAGTCGCCCTCCTGCGCCTGTACCTCGACGCCGTCGATCGTGCAGCGGTCGACGCGACCTGGGTAGACCGCGACGAACCCCGCGATCGGCTCGAACGCGGCCGTCGGGGTCGGATACGTCCACGCGGCCCGCGCCGCGCGCCGGCCCGACGCGCCGACCACGTCGAGGTAGGCGGCCTGGCCCTTCCACTCACACACCGTGGCGCCCCCGGGCGCGGCCTCGAGCGCGCCGCTCGTGAATGCGTCGCGCGGCAGGTAGACGCCGGGCGGGTGACTCGTCTCGAGCACGCGCCATGCGTCCGTCGTGCGGGCCACCTCGGCGCCGTCGAACTCGATCGTCACCGTGAAGGGCAGTCGCTCCAGCCGGGGCGGACGCGGATAGTCCCAGACCGACTCGACCGTGTCGACGTAGGCGCCGCTCACCGCTTGGCGGCGCCCGTGGCGTCGAGTGCGCCCAACGCGCCGCGCGCGATGCGCGTGACGACCTTCATGGGGAAGACCTTGGCGCCCATCGACGAGACCTTGTTGAGCGCGCCCGGCGTGACCACCGACGTGTTCTTCGCGAGTCCCTCCCACGCCATGCGGGCGACCTTGTCGGCCGGCTGCGAGGCGAGGCGCGCGATGAAGACGTCGTCGAGGCCCTCGACGCCGGCGGTGTCCGCGAACTTCGTCGGCACCGGCCCGGGGCACAGCGCCGTGACGCGCACGCCCGTTCCACGCAGCTCCTCGCGCAGCGCGACGGAGAAGAAGAGCGCGAACGCCTTGGAGGCGTGGTACACCGCCATGCCCGGTCCGGGCTGGAACGCCGCGGTCGACGCCACCGTCAGGATGCCGCCGCCGGCCGCCCGCACGCGCTCGAGCAGGTGACGCGAGAGCAGCACGACCGCCCGGTCGTTGAGGTCGACCATCCCCGCGATGCGCGTCGGGTCCTGCTCGGCGAACGGGCCCCACACGCCGAACCCGGCGTTGTTGACGAGCGCCGCGACGGGCAGGTCGAGCTCCTCGACCCGCGCGACGACCGCATCGATGCCCGCGTCCGAGCCGAGGTCCGCGCTCAGCACGTGCACGCCCGGGCTGCCGGCTGCGCGCACCGCGACCGCAGCCTCCTCGAGCGCCGCGACGCCGCGCGCGACCAGCAGCACGGGGTGCCCGTCGCGCGCCGCCAGCAGGGCGAGCTCGAGCCCGATGCCGCTCGAGGCTCCGGTGACGACGACGAGGGAGGAGGCAGGATCGCGAGTGAGGGCCATGCCCCCTTGTCGTGTTCCGGCGATCAGGACGGCCACGTCCGTGGCGCACACCTGCCATCACGCCCCGGACCGGCGTCGCACGCGGCAGTCGATCCGGGACGAACGGGCGTCCGCGGTCCCCAGCCACAGGTCGTTCCCATGCAGCTCGCCACCCTCGCCACACCGTCGATCGGCGCACAGCTCGCCGCGCTGGTCGGCCGCGCCGCCCCTGCGACCCCGGCCCCGACCGTCGCGGCGCCTCCAGCGACGCCCACCGCCGCGACCGTCGCCACTTCGGCGACCGTCGCCACCTCCGCGCCCGCGGCGGAGCCCTCAGCATCCGCATCGGCGGCGCTGCTCGGTCGCATCGGCGCGTCCCAGCAGCGGGCGCTCGCCAACCAGCAGCTCGTCGGGGTCGTCTCGGCGACGCTCGGGGCACGGCTGGCGACGATCGGCCACAACGTCTGGGCGATGCTGCGCGGCACGCCCGACCCCGCCTGATCGCCGCCGCACGGCGCTGCTAGTCTCGGGCCGGATCCCGCGCGCCCCGAGGAGGCCCTGCCATGCACGACGACATGCGAACCGCGATCGAGGCACAGGTGGGGCACGAGTTCGGTGCGGCCCACGTGTACCTGTCGATGTCGGGCTTCTTCGACGGGCAGAACCTCCCGGGCTTCGCGCAGTGGATGCGCGCCCAGAGCGAGGAGGAGATCGAGCACGCGATGAAGCTGTTCGACTTCCTCGTCGACCGCGGCGTCGCGCCGGAGCTGCCGGCCATCCCGAAGCCGCCGCACACCTTCGCCAGCCCCGTCGAGGCGTTCGCCGCCGCCTTCGAGCACGAGTGCGGCGTCACGCGCCAGATCCACGCGCTCTACGAGATCGCCCTCGAGCACAAGGACTACTCGGCACAGATGATGCTGCAGTGGTTCATCACGGAGCAGCTCGAGGAGGAGAAGCTCACGGGCGGCCTGCTCGAGCGCCTCAAGATGGTCGAGGGCTCGCGCTCGGCGCTGCTGATCCTCGACGCCGAGCTGGGCGCGCGCCAGGGCGGTGAGCACCCCGCCTGAACGACTCCCGCCCGCGCGTGCTCCGGTCAGTGCGCCTCGAGCATCTGCGCCTCGGGCTTCGAGGAGCCGTCGATCGTGGAGGCGAGCATCGGGATGGCGACCGTGAAGGTCGACCCCTCACCGACCTGGCTGCGCACGTCGATGCGCCCGGACATCGCAGAGACGATCCGTCGGCAGATGTAGAGGCCGAGGCCCGCGCCGCCGCCCGTGCGCGTCACCGAATCGGCGGCCACGAAGAACCGCTCGAAGATGCGCCGCTGGTCGACCGCCGAGATGCCGGGGCCGTTGTCGCTCACCGAGACCTCGCCCAGGCCGGGCCCGGCGCCGCGCACGGTCACGGAGATCGGCTGGTCGAGGCCGCCGTGCTTGAGCGCGTTGTCCATGAGGTTGGTGACGACCTGCTCCAGTCGCGGGCCGTCGGCCGCCACCACGATGCTCAGGTCCGGCTCCTCGAACGTCACCTGCGCGTGCGGCTTGGCCGCGGTGAACGTGGCGATCGCACGCTGCACGGTGGAGGAGAGGTCGACGGGGGCGAGGTCCACCTCGAGCGGGCGGCCCGACTCGATGGCGCTCATGTCGAGCAGGTCGCTGATGAGGCGCTCGAGGCGGTCGGCCTGCTCGCCCATGATCTGCAGGAACATCCGCACCTGCGCGGCGCCGAGCTCGATGTCGTCGCGCCGCATCGTCTCGAGGAATCCCTTGATGGCGGTGAGCGGCGTGCGCAGCTCGTGGCTGACCGTGGCCACGAAGTCGTCGCGCAGGCGCTCGGTCTCCTGCTCGAGCGTGGTGTCGCGCACCACGACCACCCAGGCGTGCTCCTCGTCCTCGGGCGTGTCACCCTCGGCGCGCTCGATGGGGGCGAAGCTCGCACGCACGTGTCGGCGCTCGCCGTCTGCCGTGGAGACCACCGCGTCGAGCGTGCCGGCCTCGGTCGCATCGACGATCGAGGCGAGCTGCGGCGACAGCAGCGAGATGGGGGAGGCATCGACGGTGGACGTGGTGAACCCGCTGATCGCCTGCATCGCGGGGTTCCAGCCGCGCACGCGGCCGCGGCGGTCCAGGACGAGCATGCCCTCGCTGGAGTGGTCGAAGACCTGCGCGATGGTGCGCTGCTGCACGGCGGCGCGTGCGGCGAGCAGTGAGTTGTCGAGCGCGCTCGAGGCCTGGTGGCCGAGCATCTCCAGCAGGGTGCGGTCGCGGCGTGAGAACGGGCGCGGGCTGGAATCCGCGGCGCGCTCGTTCCACACGCTCAGCTCCCCGAACGTCCCCTGGCTGCCCTGGAGCGGGACGTTGAAGGACATGCGGCCGGCGTCGTGGCTGTCGCCGCCCGTGCCGAGCCGGTGCTCGCCGTGCTCGACGCCGCCCGGGCCCCGGCGCGCCCAGAACGTGCGGTCGGCGTCGAACAGCCGCACCTCGGCGCCGATCGAGTCGAGCACCTCGCGCGCGCTCTCGGCCAGCGAGCGTGCGACCCGCTCGAGCGAGAGCTCGGTCGCGAGGCCACCCACCGCGACACCCAGCTCGCGCAGTCGCTGCTCGTCACGCGCGCGGTCGGCGTGCACGCGCCATGCGGCGTGGAGCATGACGAGGGGGACGAGCGCCACGAACAGCAGCTCGGGCGCCTCGGCCGCCGGCAGCACGAGCAGCGAGCCCAGGGCGGCGTTGGCCACCCACATGCCGACCTTGAGACCGGCGTCCTCGACCAGCACGCGCGGCATCGGCGTGCCCGCCGCGACGCGCATCACGCCGGCGACGAGCAGCTGGTTGACGATGAACATCGCGACGAGCCCGACGCCCGCCGCCAGCAGCGCGGTCGTGCTGTAGCCGGGGGAGAACTCGCCGGCGACCAGCCGCGTCGTGAGGAGGGCGGCGGTGACGGCGATCACGAGCTGCGAGGCGTTGAAGACCGCCTTGATCGGCTCCGCGCGTGTGCCGGCGAGCTGGCCGGCGACGACCCCGATCGCGACGGCGACCAGCGCGACGGAGGGCTCGACCAGCAGCACGAGCGGGACGACGACCGCCTCCTCGACCCGGACGAGCTCGAGCTGCGCACCGCGCGGGAACGGGACGGGGAGCAGCTGCACGAGCACGAATGCCACGGCGAATCCGCCGATGGTGATCGCGTCGTGGGTCGTGGGCACGCCGAGCTGCACGAGCCCCACGGCGAGCAGGGACGCGGCCAGTGCCACGACGATCCCCACGTATGTGCGTACCTTGCCGGTCACGGTTCCACCTCGGTCGTCTGGATCGGGCGTCGCTCAGCCCCAGTGGCTGGCCCACCACTGGCTGGCGCCCCAGTGGCTGGCCCCCCAGTGGCTGGCGCCCCAGTGCGATGCGCCCCAGTGGCTGGCCGCCCACTGGGAGTCTCCCCAGTTGCCGGCACCCCAGTGCGAGGCGTCCCAGCCCTCGGGGTCGCGCAGGTCCTGGTTGTCGAAGGCGTCGAGCGCGCCGATGGCGGCCGACACCGGCAGGACGGGCGCATCGACCGCCTCGGTCACGGCCTCCGCGGTGCGCTCACCCTCGAGCGGAACCGACACCTCGGTGAGCTGCCCGGCAGGCGTGCGCACGAGCGTGTCGACCTCCACCTTGGCCGAGCCGCGCGCCCCCTCGAGGGAGCCGGTGCCGGCGCTGCGCTGCACGCCGGCGTTGGCGGAGCCGAGTCGCGCGTAGGTCAGGGTCCGCGACGCGCGGACGGTGCCCGAGCCCATGGCGGCGGGGTCGCCGTTGATCGCCGTGGCCCCGTGCAGCAGGCCGTACTTGACCTGGTTGGGCGTGAGCGACGGATCGGCGCCGAGGACCTGCGCCGCGACGCCGGCCACGATCGGCGCGGCGAACGAGGTGCCGCTGCCGCGGAACCCGTCCGTGCCGACGCGGGCCAGCGGGTTGGCGACGTCGATGGTGCTGCCCGGCGCGCGCAGCGACTCCACGTGCGTGCCGGGGGCGACGAGGTCGGGCTTGGCGATGCCGTCCTGCGTCGGGCCGCGTGACACGAACGACGGGATGGTATCGTCGGAGCGGAAGCTGGTGCCCAGCTCGTTGCTGGCCCCGACGCTCACGATGAGCGGGTCGTCGCCGGGCTTGGTCACGGTGCCGGACTCGTCGCCGAGGTTGCCGGCCGATGCGACCACGACGATGCCGGCGTCCCACGTCTGCTCGACCGCGTAGTCGAGCGGGCTCGCGTAGGCGGACTGGCGGGAGTCGTTGCCGAAGGAGAGGTTGACGACGTCGATCCCGTAGACGTCCTTGTGCAGCGTCACCCACTGCAGCGCCGCGATGACCTGGCTGACGTCGACCGAGCCGTCCGCGTCGGAGAGCTTGACGGAGATGATGTTGGCGCCCGGCGCGATGCGGTGCACGAGGCCTGCGACGAAGGTGCCGTGCCCGAACTGGTCGCCCGCATCGGGCGCCGAGCTGAGGTTCTCCTGGTGGATGACCTTGCCGTCGAACCCGGCCACGTCGGCGACGCCCGTGTCGATCACCGCGACGGTGGTGCCCGTGCCGTCGAACCCGGACGACGCGAAGCTGGCGGCGCCCGTCGTCTCGCGGTAGATCTCGGGGGGCGAGGCGGGCTCCTCGTCGGCCACCGCGGCCGCGACGCCCGTGCTCGCGAGGACGACGAATCCTGCGACGACCACGCGGGGGATCCTGCCGTGAAACTTCATCTGAATCGCCCCGCCCGTGGTCGTGTCCGGCGCGGGCCCTACGGCGCGCCGGATCTGCAGAACCCTTCATGCCGCGCCGTACCACCTCCCGAGACCCTTCCGCGCGGTGATCCCTGCCAAAACCTGCCGAGGTGCACGGAACCTCCCCAAGCATGCTGCGAGGCGCGCAACCCAGCGGTCGGACGAGCCTGCGGGTGCAGGAGGTCGTCGCGCGGGCCGCCGGCGGCCAACGGTGCCCGGGGGCCGCTGGACCGTTCGCTCGGCGGACGAAGTGCGGGCGATGATCGCCGCTCCCATCGCAACCTCCACGCCGCGCACCCCTGCGGCCGCGACGCCCCACGACCAGCCGGTCCGCCCGGGGCTGGGCGAGCTGGAGCCCGTGCACGTCTCGGACGTGCCGGAGGAGCGCTTCACGCAGCTCGTCGGCTTCTTCCACCGCAACCCGGGGTGGATGAAGACCGGGCCCGTCGGCGACGCACTGCGCGGCGCACTCGACCACGTGCCGGGGGTCGGCTCTGCCGTTCGCGACCTCACCGAGCCCGCGGACGTGGGGTACGGCCAGGCGATCCGCGACCAGACGCGGTGGCAGATCGAGACGGGGCGCCAGCCGAACAACCCGTGGTGGCTGCGGATGAACCGGCAGCTCGTGCAGGACCCGACGACGGCCGAGCGGGCGGTGCGCAGCGGCACGGTGGACCAGCTCGAGACGAAGGGCCAGAAGGCGTGGGCCGAGTACGTGCGGCGGTCCGACCTCGTGACGCGCGCGATGGGGCTCGATCCCGGGTCGGATGCAGTGCGCGGCGTGACCGAGGGTGCCGAGCCGATCGCGCTCTCGGACGCGTGGAAGTCCGTGAACCCGATCAAGCGTGCCTACGTGAACCTCGTGCTCAAGCCCTACGCGCGCAAGGCGCTGTGGGTGGCGCACCGCAAGACGCTCGAGGACGCGCGGCCGCAGGCGGCGGAGCAGGCAGCCGTGATGCACCGGCGCGCGCCGCGCGAGATGGAGTTCAGCTCGGCGTGGGCGACGGTGATCGGGCTGTGGTCGCACCTGAGCCCGCCGGTGACGGGGCACCAGAGCAAGATCGCGCAGCGCTGGATCCTGCCCTTCGACCACCCCATCGACCACACGAAGCAGAGCTGGTCCAAGCGCGCGTTCACCAAGCTGATCGACTGGGTCGATCCGCTCTACGAGCGCCAGATCGCGCGTCCCACGGATCGCGCCGACGCCGCTGCGGCCGCGGCCGCTGCGCACGGCTGACGCGACGTCACAGCCCGGGTGGCGGGTCGCCGGGTTGCCACACGGGCACGAACTCGCCGCGCGCGATGCGTCGGTCGAGCGGGCCTCGCCCCTGGATGATCGACGCGACGTCCTCGAACGTCCGCTCGATGGCCTGCGGCTCGCGACCCATCATGTGGGTGCGGTCGAGCGAGTTCTTGGCGATGTCGCCGGG
>JAOPYS010000274.1 GCA_025964465.1 Thermoleophilia bacterium | reverse complement strand
TTGCCATGGGCCTGCTGCTCGGCGCCAGCGGAGCCGCGCTCATCGACCTGCATCCCGCGGCGACGCCGGGCACGCCGGCATGGTCAGCGGCGTGATCAACACCATCGGGCTCGGCCTCGGCGCGCTGCTCGCCGGCCTCATCGTGCAGGCCGACCCCACCGACCTCGTGCTGCCCTGGGTGCCGCTCGCGATCTCGCTCGTCATCACGGGCGCGCTCGCCCTGCGCCTGCCCGAGACCGTGCGCCGCGACCCGGGCGCCCGCTTCGCGATGCGGCCCCCGGCCGTGCCGCGCGCCCTGCTGCCCGTGTTCGCGCTCGCGAGCCTCGGTGTCGTAGCGTCGTGGGCCAACGCCGGCCTCTACATCGCCCTCGGGCCGGGCATGGTCGCGCAGATCCTCAACACCCACAACCACGTGGTCGGCGGCCTGTTCATCTTCGGTGTCACCGGCGCCGCGGCCGCCGCGCAGTTCCTGCTGCGCCACGCCACCAACCGGTTCGCGCTCGTCGGCGGCGCGCTCGCCCTCACCGTCGGCAGCATCGTCTCCGCCACCGGATTCGACCACGGCAACGCGACCGCCTACATCGCGGGCGCGATCATCGTCGGCACCGGATTCGGCGCGGCCTTCCTCGGCGCCCTGCGCGCCTTCGCGGTCGTGCTCCCACCCGCCCATCGCGCCAGTGGCATGTCGGCGTTCTTCGTGGTTGCCTACGCGTCAATGAGCATCCCCGCCGTCGGCGCCGGGCTCGCGCTGCGGCACGTCGACGCCCGCACCACGCTCGACTGGTTCGGGGGAGCTGTCGCGGTCGTCGCCCTCGCGGTGGCGATCATCGGCTACCTCGAGCTGCGTCCCGCGATGATCGAACGCCGGCGCCGCGCCGCGCTGCCCGGGGCCTGACCCGGCGTCGCGACCGAGCCGCCGCTGATCGGGCCGAGTGGCCGTAACTTGCCGAAATACCTGCATGCTCTGGCCGGCGCGGCATAATGCGACAGGTCGCCCTATGTTTCACGCCGCCCTTTTCGCACTCCTGACCGCACTGTTCTGCCTGTTTGCGTACTCCGCAGCCCGGGCAGACCAGCTCATTGTCGCCGTCGCAGCGGGCTTGCTCGCGCTGTGGATGCTGGACACGTCGGTGCGTTCCGTACGCGGCGTCGTCCGCCGGCGACGCGCGGTGAAGTCGACCACAGATGGGCCAGAATGAGTACAGCGCTCGAAGATGCAGAGCTGAAGGCAATTTGGCGGGCATACCGCATCGATGGTGACCAGAAGGCGCGTGATCGCCTCATCCTCACGTATTCACCGTTGGTGAAGTACGTCGCCGGCCGCCTCTCCGTGGGCCTGCCGAGCCACGTCGACGAGGGTGACCTCGTGTCATACGGGCTGCTCGGTCTCATCAACGCGATCGAGCGCTTCGAGATCGACCGCGAGATCAAGTTCGAGACCTATGCGATCAGCCGCATCAAGGGCGCGATCATCGACGAGCTGCGCTCCATGGACTGGGTGCCGCGCTCCGTGCGCTCACGCGCCCGCGAGATCGAGCGCACCATCGGTGAGCTGGAGAACCGCCTCAAGCGCGCCCCCACCGATGAGGAGATCTGCGCCGCGATCGGCATCACGCAGGAGGAGTTCAACGCGAACCTCGCCGCGATCCACCGCTCCAGCGTGGCCGCCCTCGACGAGCTGTGGACCATCGCCAGCTCCGGCGGCGACACCGTCGCGCTGATCGACACCATCGAGGACCCGCTCGCCGAGGACCCGGCACGCAGCTTCCAGTCCGTCGAGACGCGCGAGGCGCTCGCGGAGGCGATCCGTCGCCTGCCCGAGCGCGAGCGCCTCGTCATCGCGCTGTACTACTACGAGGAGCTCACGCTCCGCGAGATCGGCGAGATCCTCGGCGTCACCGAGAGCCGCGTGTCGCAGCTGCACACCAAGGCCGTGCTGCGCCTCAAGGTGCGCCTCAACGCCACGCTGGACCGGTCCGCCGCCTAGGCGACCGGCGCGCCCTGCGTGGGCGCGATGGAGATCCTGGTCGGCACGCCGAGCCCGAGGTCGACCTGGTCGCGCAGCACGGCGCGCAGGTGCGACGCGGCCGCGTCATCGGCGACGGTGACGAACAGCGAGCCGCCGTTGGGCTTGGACGACTGCGGCTGTGCGAACACCACGCCGGTCACGCCCGGCAGGCCCTTGCTCAGGTACTTCACCGCGCGGTCCGCGTCCCACGCCGCCGGCATGCAGCGCGTGTACATGTCCGAGTCCAGCACGAGCTTCGCGCCGTCGACCTCGTCGCGCACGAACTTGGAGAACGCCGCCTCGTCGCTGCCCATGTGGAACTGCACGTGGAGCGTCGTCGCGTCGACGGGCTTGGTGGCCGTCGCGTCGAGCGCGGTGAACACGTCGTCGAACTTCATCTTGGCGGCAAGGGCGGGGGCGGGTGCGCTGGTGAGCTGCATGGTTCCTCGTGGGGTCGCTGGGGTGGGGATCGGCGCCAGCGTCCCCGATCGATCGACGGACGAACAGCTTCGGGCGGCGCGATGGGGTGGACCCGCCCCGGCCTTGGCCCGACGCGGCCGAGCAGCCCCGACGCGCATATCGAGCCGGCCCGGGCGCCGCTACCATCGGTGCGGATGCCAGTCACGCCCCACACCGATGCCGTCGCCACCTTCGCGACGACCTCCTCCCGCCAGGTCGTGGGCTGCCGCGTGTGCGGGCGCACCCTGCTGATGGGTGAGCGCTCCGTCGGCTACTTCACGATGGCGGGCGAAGGCCCCTTCGACGTGTGCCAGCTGTGCGTGGGCCGCGCCCACCGCTTCGGCCTGCGCCCGCGCCCCTCCACCGCCGAGGAAGTGGCGTCCGCACGCTCGGGCGGCGTCGCCGCCCGCATGGCCGCCACGGTGCGCGCCATCGTCGGTGGCCGCTCCACCAAGGCCACGCGTCGCAAGCGCCGCACCGCCCCAGCACCCGTGCAGGGCAGCGCCGCCGTTGCCGCCGCCGCAGCCGCAGCCGATGCCGGCAAGGGTCGCCGCGGGCGCCGCGCCGCTGCCGCCGCCGCGCCCATGGATCCCTTCGCCCTCGGCTCGGTGCCCGTCGGCTCCGCCGCCATCCCCGTCGCGCTCGCCGCCTTCAACCAGTCCCCGCACGCCCGCACGCTCGCCGGCCTGTACCGCACCCTCGGCGCACCACGCTCGAGCGTCGCGCCGCGCTCGGCGACCGACCGCGAGGTCATCCTGACGGTGGCGTGGGAGATCGTCTGGTACCAGTTCCGCGTGATGCCCGATGGCATCGAGCAGGTGCGTGGCCAGTACCTGTCGGAGCTGCAGCCGCGCTGGCAGCACTGGAATTGCATCGTCGCTCCCGACGGCACGGTCCGCGAGTCAGGTGCGCTCGCGACCGCAGCCGGGCAGGAAGACGTCAGCCCCGTCGTGGAGGAAACCGTCCGATGATCTACTGTGTGATCCCGCCCGAGCTCGCCGACGAGCTCTACGACCGCCTCGTGGAGCACTACCGCTCCAACTCCAACGTGCAGGTGATCGTCGACCGTCGGAGCGAGAACCGCCGCGACGGCGAGGACGAGATCAGCGCGGAGATCGCCGAGCGCCGCCTCACGCGCGACCGCCGCCGTGCCCGCCCCGGGACCTTCCCCGCACTGCACGACCCGTCCTGACGCTGCGCCTGCGACGCGACGATTGACGTCGTTCGGAATCGGTCGTACCTTCGAAGCGGACGTACCTCGCTGCCACCAGGCAACCACGCGAGGTCTGATCGAGCTTCCGGGGGGAAGATCACATGACCGGTTTCGCCGTGCGCACGCGCACTCTCATCACGATCGCGATGACGCTCGTCGTCGCGGCCACCTGCACGCTGCTCGTCGCCTCGAGCGCCGACGCCGCGATCTCCAACGGCAGCACGCGCTGCGGCTTCGAGAACGGCGGGTACGGCCTCGCATCGGCGTACAAGTGCTACGCGCCTGCCACCGCCTATCCCAACCAGGTCGGGCCCTACGCATGGGTCGGCAACCCCGGCACCTGCGGCATCGAGCCCTACCGCGGCTACCTCGGCAACCAGCCCACGGCCCAGTGCTTCGTGTCGCCGCGCTACACGGGGTGGTCCTGGACCAACGGTGCCTGGAAGAGCGTGACGCTCGCAGGCGGCACCACCGGCTACCTGTACCCGTACGCCGGCGCGCCCGCCTGGCGCTGGGTCTACACCCCGCGCACCGGCTGGGTCGCCGTGCAGGCGAGTGACGTCGGCATCGTCTGGACCGAGACGAACGCCGCCGTCGCGTTCTGATCGAACACCAAGTTCGCACCACCGAGGGCCCGCGCGCAGCGCGGGCCCTCGTCGTGCTTCGATAGGCTCTGGTCGAACAGCAGATTCGATTCTCGGAGGCGGGCATGACCGTGGCCACGGCGACGTACCAGAACTTCATCGGCGGCGAATGGGTGGACAGCGCAGGTGGCGCCACCTTCGAGGTGAAGGATCCCGCCAACGGCGAGCTGCTCGCCGTGTTCCCCGAGAGCACCCCGGAGGACGTCGACCGCGCCGTCAAGGCCGCGCGCGCCGCGTTCGACCGGTGGCGCCTCATGCCGGCGCCGCACCGCGGCGAGATCCTCTACAAGGCCGCCGAGATCATGGTGGAGCGCAAGGAGGACCTCGCGCGCGAGATGACCCGCGAGATGGGCAAGGTCCTGGCCGAGACGCGCGGCGACGTGCAGGAAGCCATCGACATGCTCTACTACATGGGCGGCGAGGGCCGGCGCCTGTTCGGCGAGGTCGTGCCCAGCGAGCTGCCCGACAAGATGGCGCTCTCCACCCGCCTGCCCGTCGGCGTCGTGGGTGCGATCACCCCGTGGAACTTCCCCATCGCGATCCCGTCGTGGAAGCTCGCGCCGGCGCTCATCTGCGGCAACACCGTCGTGTTCAAGCCCGCGGAGGACACCCCGATCCTGTCGCTGCGCCTCGTCGAGATCCTGGTCGAGGCCGGGCTGCCCAAGGGCGTCGTCAACGTCGTGTTCGGCCACGGCCCGGTGGGCGCGGCGATCGTCGAGCACTCCGACGTCGACCTCGTGACCTTCACCGGCTCGACCGACACCGGCAAGAAGATCACCAAGGGCGCGGCCGAGGACCTCAAGCGCGTGTCGCTCGAGCTGGGTGGCAAGAACGTCATCATCGTGCACGAGGACGCCGACCTGGACCTCGCGGTCGAGGGCATCGTCTGGAGCGCGTTCGGCACGGCCGGGCAGCGCTGCACGGCGGCGAGCCGCATCGTGATCCACGAGAAGGTGTACGACGAGGTCGCGCGCCGCGTCGTCGAGGGCGCCGAGGCGATGAAGCTCGGCCACGGCCTCGACGAGGACGTCACGCTCGGGCCGGTCATCAACCAGCGCCAGCTCGACAAGATCGCGTCGTTCCGCGAGATCGGCGAGGCCGACGGAGCCACGCTGCTGACCGGTGGCGAGCGCGCGACCGAGGGCGACCTGGCCGACGGCTTCTTCTACAAGCCCACGGTGTGGGGCGACGTGGACCCGAACGCCCGCATCGCGCAGGAGGAGATCTTCGGCCCGGTGACGGCGCTCATCAAGGTCGGCAGCTTCGACGAGGCGATCGCCGTCGCCAACAACACGACGTACGGCCTGTCGAGCTCGATCTTCACGAAGGACGTGAACCTCGCGTTCCGCGCGATGCGCGACCTCTACACCGGCATCACGTACATCAACGCGGGCACGACCGGCGCCGAGATCCAGCTGCCGTTCGGTGGCACGAAGGGCACCGGCAACGGCCACCGCGATGCCGGCACCGCCGCGCTCGACGTGTACACGGAGTGGAAGGCGCTGTACATCGACTTCTCCGGCAAGATCCAGAAGGCGCAGATCGACGAGCTGAAGTTCGACGCGTAGCTCACATCAGGGCTGAGGACCGGGTCGTGCGCGAGTTCGTAGCCTGCCTGCGATTCGGTGACGTTCCGAAATGCGAGCAGTCGGGGTAGGGTCACGTCATGTACGTGACCCTGCGCCGCGCCGCCTCCGTCCTGCTCACCGCCAGCGTCCTCGCCGGCTCGATCGCGGGCGGGGCGAACGCTGCCTCGTCGCGCATCGTCGGGGGCACCAAGGTGACCGGGACGGAGTTCTCGACTCGCTACGGCGCCACCGTCAGCGTGCAGTCGCGCTATCGCGCGCCCGCCGCGCTCGCCTCCAAGATCCCCGACCACGCGACACACGTCTGCGGCGGCACGCTGATCGCGCCCACGCTCGTGCTGACCGCGGCGCACTGCGTGTCGTCGAACGCGCCGGAGCTGTCGATCGACGGCTACGAGGTGCTCGTCGGCACCCCGACCCTCGCTCGAACGCACACGAGCGCCGGCCGCATCCGCGTCGCCGACGTGTTCGTCCATCCGCGCTACGTGCCCGTGTCGGGCGGCGGCTTCGGGTGGGGCTACGGTTCCTTGGCCGGGCTCGAGCTCGGCTCGACCAACCCCGACTACGACGTCGCCGTGCTGCGCCTGGCATCGCCGGTGCGGGGCGTGCAGCCCGTCCCGATCGTCGGCGCCGACGAGGTCGGCGTGTGGGGTGGAGGACAGGGTCGCCTCACGGGGGCGGTTTCCGTCGGCTGGGGCCAGGTGCAGATGTTCCGGTCCAACGTCACCCGCAGGGGCGCGGCCCCGCTGCGCAAGGTTGGGATGCCGATCCGCTCGGACCGCCGCTGCGAGCGCTCCGATGGTGGCCTCGGCCGCGACGCGTCCGACTTCGACCCCGCGACCATGCTCTGCGCCGGCGTCGCCGGCGACCCGGTCACGGCACGCGGCGCGCGCAACGCGTGCTTCGGTGACAGTGGCGGGCCGCTCTACGCGCCCGCAGCCGACGGCTCCCTGCGCGTGGTCGGCGTGACCAGCTGGACCAGCGACGCGTCCCCATGCACTGGCTGGACCGTCTATGCGCGCGTCGACGCCCTGCGCGACTGGATCGCCTCGATCCCCGCAACGCCGGCTACCGGCCCCGGTGGGCTCGGCCGCGTCACGCAGGTTGGCGCCGTCCCCGCTGGCGCGGATGCGCTGCGGGTCTCCTGGGATGCACCGACGGGCACGCCCCAGCGCTACCGCGTCTACCGGGAGGCCGACCTCACCTCGCTCGGCGGGTTCTTCGGGTTCGGCAACTTCGTGACGAGCACCCCCATCGTGGTGGGTGTCGGGGCAACGGACCGGCTCGAGCGCAGCGTCGTGATCCGCGGATGGAAGCCGCGCCGCGCCGGGCAGGCCGATCGCCGGCAGGTCCGGATCGACGCCATCGACGCGGAGGGCAACGTGGTACGCGGCGCCCCGAAGCAGGTGCTCGCGCCGATCGATTCGCACCGTCCGTCGCGCGCCGGGCGCCCGGCCGGAAAGGCCACTCCGCGCGGCGGCTACACCGTGCGGTGGAGGAGCGCCGTGGACGACGACTGCATCGCCACCCACGTCCTGCAGGTGCGGCCCGTCGGCCGGCGGTGGCGTGACTTCGCTCGCACGGGCGCGCAGGGCGTGTGCGATCGCGACGCGCTTGCCGCGATCGGCTTCGGGATCGGTTGGTACCCGCCGGGCGCCGCGCGCGTCCGTCCCCAGCTGCAGACGGTGCAGGTCCGCGGTCTCACCCCCGGCCGCTACCTCACGCGCGTGGTGGCCATCGACCGCGCCGGCAACCGGGCGCTCCCGTCGCGCATCGGCGCGATCGAGATCACGAAGCTCGCCAAGCGTCCTCGCCTGCACGGGCGTCGCTGCTTCGGCTTCGGCTTCGGCGTGTTCTGTCAGTCGATCTCGTCCGGATCGAGCACGTCGGTAGCCGTCGTCATCCGCTGACGCGCGGCGTGGGCCGGTAGGTTCCACTCCATGAGGAATCCCGTGTTCCGCGCGCTCGCGCTCGCCGTCGTCCTGTCGTTCGCAGTTGTGCCCTTGGCCCACGCCGACGGGCGCATCACCGGCGGCACCAAGGTCACCCGTGCCGCCTATGACGCGCGCTGGGGCTCGATCGTGAGCCTGCGTCCGGGCCTCAACGGCGAAACGTTGTTCCAGTCGGTGGTCGGCGGGTCACGTGAGCAGCACGAGTGTGCGGGCACGCTCGTGGCGCCCCGCGTGGTGGTGACGGCGGCACACTGCGTCACGAGCGACGATCCGGAAAGCGCGCGCGTGCTCGGCGAGCGACTGCGCGTGCTGGGCGGAACCCGAGTGCTCACCAACGGGCCGGTCCAGCCGGGCCGCCTGGTCGACGTGCAGGCAGTGCGCGTGCACCCGAGCTGGCGCGGCGGGGTCGACGAGTTCCGTGTGCAGGGTGACACCGTCGAGTTCGACGTGGCCGTGCTCTTCCTCGCCGCGCCGCTCGACGGGGTGCCGGTCACGCCGTTGGTCGCAGCGGACGAGCGCGAGCTGTGGGGCGCCGGCGCGGGCCTGCGGGTCGGCGCCCGCGTCGCCGGTTGGGGCGTGACCAACTCGCTGTACAGCGACGTCGACGACGACGTTGCCGACAACACGCAGGCCGAGCTTCGCGAGGTTGCACTGCCGATCCTCGCCGACCGCAGCTGCGAGAACACCGACGGCGCGATGGGTGCCGACGCAGCCGGCTTCGACCGAACGTCGATGCTCTGCGCGTACCGCCCCAACACGCTGCGGCGGGGTGTGCAGAGCAACCGCGGCGGCGCCTGCTACGGCGACAGTGGCGGCCCCCTGACCGTCCCTGGTGGCGACGGTCGCCCGCGCCTCGTCGGCATCGTCAGCTGGGGCCCGGAGGGCGCCGGCGGTTGCAACCGGCCGAGCGTGTTCACCCGTGTCGACGGCATGCGTGACTGGATCACGCAGACGATCTCGGAGGAGGCTGCGCCCTCGGTGACCGCTGCTCCGTCCCAGGTGGCCGGCTCGACCCGCAGCGTGAACTCCGTGCGGGTGACGTGGGATGCGGGCGCAGGCCCCGCGGTGCGGTACCGGCTGCTGCGCGAGATGCGCCTGCCCGAGTACCTCGGCGCCCCCGTGGGCTCCGACGATGTCGAGGAGGAGGACCTCCCAGCGGCGCGGGTCGCCTTCCTCAATCGGCTGCACGTGCTCGTCCCCATGGGCAGCACCGGGCCTGACGGTCGAGGCCTGCTGGTGCGCGACCTGCGCCCGTCGCGGCCCGCCAGCCAGCGCCGGCTCGGGTTCCGTGTAGAGGTCACCGATGCGCAGGGGCGCCAGGTCACCGGCCCGCTGCGCGCCGTCGCCGCGCCCGTCGACGGGCATCCGCCGGTGCGGCCGGCCGCGCCCCGACTCGCCAAGCGCGGCGCGCGGGTGCCGACGCTCGCGTGGCGGCTCGTGCGCGACGAGGACTGCGTCGCCACCTACCTGCTGCAGCTGCGCCGGGCTGGCACTGCCGCGTGGACCACGAAGCTGGTCGTCGACGGCCCCGCGTGCTCGGACGGCGACGGCACCTCGCTGCTGGATCGCGAGGACGATTCCGAGGACGAGGGAGACGACGACTCCACGCCGCCGCGCGCGACGCTCTACGCCACCGCTCGTGGCACGTACGCCGCCCGCGTGGTGGCGATCGACCGCGCCGGCAACCGCGCCACGGGGCCGTCCGCCGTCGTGCGCGTCCCGGCGAACGTCCCCTTTCCCGACGACGAGGAATGACCGCGCGGCGCAGCTGGCCGCGGACCATCGAGTAGGCTCGGCGGCAGCGCGGGAGAGCCCGCGCACCTGATCCACGGGAGCATCCATGCGCGTCTCCGAACTCGTGAGCGACCTGCAGGCCCTGCGGGCGAACCTGGCCGAGGAGCTCGAGGCCGTGAACCGGTATGAGCCGCTCATCGAGCGCCTCGCGCACGACGAGGCGCGAGCCGTCGTCAAGCGCATCACCGACGCGCGCAAGGACCACGTGGCGCAGCTGTTCGACGTGATCGCGCGGCTCGATCCCAAGCAGCGCGACTCCAACCAGCAGGTCTCCGGCGCCACGCGCGCGGACGGCTGACGGGCGATGGCTGCCGCAGGTTCCACGCGGTTCGCCGCGCGCCCCGTCGCGACGCTGCTCGACGAGCTCGCCGATGCCCTCGGCTGGCCGCGCTCGCGCCCGGCCCGGCTGCTCGCCGGTGAACGCGCCGGTCGCGCTGGTCGCCTCGTGCTGTGCGGCGACGAGGCCGCCCTCGCCTCGCTCGACGCGCCCGCCGACGCTGCGGTGCTGCTCGCGGCCCCGCCGGCCGCCGGTGACGGCCGGCTCGGCCGACGCGTGTACGACCCCTTCGCCGGGTCCTCCGACGACGTGGCCAGCTGGCGGCGCGCGGAACGCGTCGTGCTCGACGCGTCGCTGCTGCTCGCCGGTGGGCGCGGCGGCATCGACGAGCGCATCGCCACCCGCATCGGGCTCGCCGGCGTCGGCACCGCCCCGCTGCGTCCCCTGCGGTCGGTGGCGCGCGACGTGGCCAAGCTGGTCGGCTACGTGCCCGACGATTCGCTCGAGGCCGTGCGCGACGCCGTCTTCGCTGCCGGCGCCGGCACCATCGGCGAGTACGACCGGTGCTCGTGGTCGGTCTCCGGCACGGGCACCTTCCGCGGCGGCGAGGGCACCAACCCCGCGGTCGGCACGCGCGGCGAGTTCGAGCAGGTCCCGGAGGTGCGCCTCGAGGTCGTCGTGCCCCGCGCCCTCGTCGACCGCGCCTGCGCTGCGTTCGTCGACGCCCACCCCTACGAGGAGTCCGCGTTCGACGTCGTGCCGCTCGCCATCCCCGCTGCGGTCGGCTTCGGTCGAATCGGCTCGCTGACCGGCGGCGGGGCCGCCGCGTGGAGCACGCTCGGCGACCTCGACCCCGAGCTGGCCGCGTACGGGCGCGTCGACTCGGTCCCCGCCGGCGCCCGCTGCGCCGTCTACGGCGGCCCGCTGCGCGACGTGCTCGACGCCGTGTTGCTGGAGGAGGACCTGGGCCTGCTCGTGGTCGGCGCCGCCAGCGAGCCCGAGCTGGAGCTGCTCGCCGACCGCGGCGTCGCCGTGCTGGTGCTCGACCGCTCACGCAGCTTCGAGGCCCTCGCCGTGGAGCTCGCCGGGCACCTCACCCGCGCCCTCACCCTCCCGGTCGTCGCGTCCGCGGGACTGCACTTCCCCGCCTCTGACGAGGGGGAGTCCACCAGCGTCCCCACGGCGGACGCAGCACTGCCGGCCCCCGCCGGAGCCCCTGCCACCGCGATCACCGGCGACCCCGCAGCGTCGGTGTTCGGCGCCGCCGCCGCCGAGTTCGGCGAGGGCACCTGGCGCCTGCACTTCGACGGCGGCTCGCGCGGCAACCCGGGCCCCGCGGCGTACGGCTGGGTGCTCTACGCCCCCGACGGCGAGGAGTTCGAGGCCGACGGCGTGCGCATTGGCTCGGCCACCAACAACGTGGCGGAGTGGACCGGCCTGCTGCGCGGGCTCGAGCACGCCGCCCAGCGTGGCATCCGCACCCTGTCGGTGCGCGGCGACTCCGAGCTCGTCATCAAGCAGGTGACCGGCGCCTACCGCGTCAAGAACGCCGCCCTCAAGCCGCTGGCGGAGGAGGTGAAGGGCGTGCTGCGCCGCTTCGACAAGGTCGACGTCAAGCACGTCTACCGCGACGGCAACGCCCGCGCCGACGCCGTCGCCAACGAGGCGATGGACGGACTGCGGTAGCGAGGGTCGCGCGAAAGCTCGCTTTCGCATGACCGAGCGGACGCAGTTTCGCGCGAAGCAACGGACTGCGGTAGCGACCGGCTTCGGTAGGTCCGCCGTTTCGTGGTCGCTGGGGCGGCCATGCTCCCTGCATACGCACAACAGGCAGAAGGAGCACTCCTCATGGGTGAGACGACCGACAAGCTGATGGGCCGCGCCAAGGAGACCGCAGGCGCCGCGACCGGCAACGACGACCTCAAGGCGCGCGGCGAGGGCGACCAGGCCAAGGGCGAGGTCAAGGGCAAGGTCAACGACGCGGTGGACAAGGTCGGCGACGTGCTCGGCGGCGACAAGGACAAGCACGACCACTGACGACGAGCGGTCGATGTGGAGGGCGCGGCGAGCCGGGGAACCGGCGGGCTGCGCCCTTCGTGCTTGGTAGGGTCCGTCGGTCACCAGACCGTCCAGGGAAGGACCCCCATGAAGCTTGCCGATTCCGTGCTGACCATGTCGTTCAGCGACGTGCGACGCCACGCGCTCGCCAACCGCCTCACCGACGCCGCCGCGCGCCTCGACAAGGTCGTCGCGCTGCTGACGCCCAACCCGAAGGATCCCGCCCACAAGGACCTCGCCTGGGGCGACGACCTCGGCATCTTCGAGCACCTCAACCGCGCCGCCAACGTCCTCGACGGTGGCCGCGACGGCCTGAGCGAGATCTACACCCGCCGCCAGGCCGGTCACCTGTTCGACTCGCTCGCCGGCGACGTCGCACACGTCTCCGCCCTGCGCGACGCCGCGCTCGCGATCGACGAGGGCGTGGCCCTCGGCCCGCTCGCGCCCAAGCCCACCCTCGGCCCGGACGCCGTGAAGCTGCTCACCCGTGCCGCAGCCGACGCCCGCGCCGCCGTGGCGCTGCTCGTGCCCGCCTGATCGACCGCGACGATCGGCCACCGGCTTGACGGAGCATCCGTCGAGCCGCTACGCTGTCCGTCGCACCACGCGGGTGTAGCTCAGTTGGCTAGAGCGTCTGCTTGCCATGCAGAAGGTCGACGGTTCGAGTCCGTTCACCCGCTTCACGAGGTCCTCGCCCCGCCGGGCGGGGGCCTCGTGTTCTTCCG
>JAOPYS010000258.1 GCA_025964465.1 Thermoleophilia bacterium | reverse complement strand
CGGCGTACCTGCTCGGCGAGATGGACCGCATCACCGGCGCCGCCCGCACGCTGCACGACTCGCTCGCCGAGCTCGCGGCCACGGACGGCATGACGACGTTCGACCCCGCGTTCGCGAGCGACGACGCGTCGTGGGACGAGTGGTTCACCGCATCGGCGGCGCTGGTGCGAACGGCCGAGCAGGCGCTCGGGGGGGCAGCTCAGCCGACGACGTCGACGGTGTCGGTGTAGACGCCGCTCGCGCCGTTGGCGGCGAGTTCTTCGAAGCGGTCCTGGTCGTTGACCGTGTAGACGTAGGTGCCCAGGCGCAGGCCGCGCAGCGTGCGCAGCATCCCACGCGTGGCGAGGGCGTCCGGGATGGTGACGCCCTGCGCGTAGGCCATGATGAACGGCGCCGTCAGGATCAGCTCGCGCGCGCTCGACGCGCCCTTGACCAGCTCCACACATCCCGCGCCCGTGCGTGACCGGAAGGCCTGCAGCAGCTGCGCGTCGGCGCTCTGGAACGTCGCGGTGCCCGGGTCGAGCTGCTCGCCGCGGCGCAGCTGGCGACCGTCGTTCCAGCGCATGCCCGACGCCGCCACGACCGCCTCGATCGCCTCGATCGCACGGGGCCGCGACACCTTGACGTCGAGCATCACCGCTCCGTCGTGCGAGAGGGCCAGGTCGAGCACCTCCGCGAGCGTGGGCAGGGCCGGCGCCACCTCGGCGAGCGCCGCATGCTCGAGCAGGCCGACCTTCACCGACGCACCCCACGTGCGCGCGAGGCTGGCGTCGTGCGTGCACACGGGAACGGCATCGTGCGTGCAGCGCACGTCGACCTCGATCACGTGCCCGAGCGCGAGCGCACCCTCGAACGCAGCGAGCGTGTTCTCGACGTGGGCGACCGACAGGCCGCGGTGTGCGATCGCGTACGTCATGCCCCGCCTCCGTCCGTCCCCCGACGTCGCGCCCACTCGTAGAGCGCGAAGGATGCCGCGACCCCGGCGTTGACGCTCTCCACCTCGACCGCCTGGGGGATCGATGCGGTCACGTCGGCCACGGCGCGCACCGCCTCGGAGATGCCCGAGCGTTCGCCGCCGACGACGACGATGGTCGACGCGTCGAGCGGGACGTCCCACAGCGGTGTGCGCCCCGTCGCGTCGAGCACCACCACGCACAGCGCGGGCACGGCGGCGCGGACGGCGTCGAGCTCCGCGGCCACGTCGACCGACGGCGCGTCCAGACGCACGACCGGCAACCGGAAGCACGCGCCCATGCTGGCGCGCGCGGCCTTGCCGCCGAGCGGGTCGGCGGTGCCTGGCAGCGTCACGACCCCGCCAGCACCGAGCGCCGCCGCCGTGCGCAGCACCGTCCCCACGTTGCCCGGATCGACGAGCCCGTCCATCGCGATCCACGGGCCCGTGGCCCCCGATGCAGAACGCGCATCCAGCTCACGCGCGAGGTCACGGGGCGCGGGCAGGTCGAAGATCCCGATCACGCGTGGCGGGTGCGGCATGTCGCTCGCGTCGGCCAGCAGCTTCGGCTCCACCCGCAGCACGGGGCAGCGCACGAGCCGCTCCGGCAGGTCCGGCGGCCGCTCCGCATCCACGAGCAGCACACGCGCCGTGGCGCCCGTCTCCAGGCCGGCGATGACCAGGTCCTCGCCCTCCACGACGAAGGCGCCCTCGGTCTCCCGAGAGCGCCTTCGCGCGAGCTTGCGCACCAGCTTCAGCTGTGCGTTCTGCCCGCTGGTGATCGTGTCGTCGCTGATGACCGTCAGGCCGTCGCGGGCTCGGCCTTGGCGGCCTCGCGCTCCTTGGCCTCCTCGGAGAGCGCCAGCGTGGCGGCCTCCGCGAGGACGGCGAAGGTCGGCATGTCGTGCACGGCGATGTCGGCGAGGACCTTGCGGTCGACGTCGATCTCGGCCAGCTTGAGCCCGTGCATGAAGCGGCTGTAGCTGAGGCCGTTGAGGCGTGCCGCAGCGTTGATGCGGGTCACCCAGAGCTTGCGGAACTCGCGCTTGCGCACGCGCCGGTCGCGGTAGGTGTACTGCAGGCTCTTGTAGACCTGCTCCTTCGCGCGGCGGTACACATTGGACTTCTGCCCGTTGTAGCCCTTGGCCTGCTTGAGGATCGTTCGTCGCTTCTTGTTCGCTGCGACGGAGCGCTTGACGCGTGCCATGAAGTTGGAGCCTTTCGGGGGGAGAGAGCGGTCTTCGGTGCGGTGGGTCAGCGCTTGAAGTACGACCCGAGCAGGGCCTTGACTTCCTTCATGTCGCTCGGCGCGACGGCGTGGTCCACGCGGAACTGGCGCTTTCGCTTGCGCGACTTGTGCTCCATGTTGTGGCTGGAGAACGCGTTCTTGTGCATGATCTTGCCGGTGGCGGTCACCTTGAACCGCTTCTTGGCCGCACTCTTGGTCTTCATCTTAGGCATTGTTGACTCACCCGTTCCCTGGGTCGTTGGTCTTCTCGCCGTGCTTCGCGCCGTCAGGCGGAAGCCGCGTCTTCCGTCCCGGCCGCTGCCGGGGTCGATGCTTCGGTGGCCACGGGCGCCTCCGCGGGGGCGTCGGGCGCCGGGGAGTCCCCGTTGCTCTCGGCCGCCTCGGGCTTCACCACGACGGGCTCCTTCTTCTTCACGGGCGCCAGCATCATGGTCATGTTGCGGCCCTCGAGGTTGGGCTTGGTCTCGACCGTCGCCATGTCGGAGACGTCCTGCGCCACGCGCTCGAGGATGTTGCGCCCGAGCTCGGGGTGCGCCATCTCGCGCCCGCGGAACATGATCGTGACCTTGACCTTGTCGTCGGCGTCGAGGAACCGCCGCACGTGGTTGGTCTTGGTCTCGTAGTCTGCCTTGCCGATCTTCGGCCGGTACTTGATCTCCTTGGTGATGATCTGGCTGCGGTTCTTCCGAGCTTCCTTGGCCTTGATGTTCTGCTCGTACTTCCACTTGCCGTGGTCCATCACGCGGCAGACCGGGGGCTTCGCCGTCGGGGAGATCTCGACCAGGTCGAGGGACTTCTCCTCCGCGTAGCGCTGCGCCTCGGCGATCGGGACGATGCCGCGGTTGGCGCCGTCCTCGCCGATCAGCTGGACCTCACGGACGCGGATCATCTCGTTGATCCGCGTCTGCGGACCTCGATCGCGCTCGTTGTCGGTCTTTCGACCACCTCGGGGCCTCATCGGCGGGCCTCCGTCGTCGTGGTCGTTCCGTGTGCGGTGGTGTCAGGCAGGGTTCCGTCTCCAGGAGCTCGTCGTGTCGTGCGGTGGACGCCGCTCCCCGGAATTGCCGACGGGCGACCACAAGTGCCGCCCGCTCCATCGATCGCTCGGTGCAGGGGCGAACACGCGTGTCCGCCCGGCTGCATACCCATTCGATTGAACCCACACGCGTGGAACGCGGCAGGTGAGGAGCGCGGGCCCCTGCTTGTCCGCCGCGGAGCGTATCAAAGGGCGCGAACGCGTGCTGCAGGAAGGAGCACGACGGACTGCCGCGCAGGTCGGGCGCCGCATGGCACCATCCACCGTCGTCCGCCAACCCCTCCCAGGTGCACCCCATGAAGCTCGCCAGTTCCTCGTTCGTCCCGTCCGGTTCCGCCGCCCGCAGCGCGCTGGCCGAGTTCGACGCGCTGCTCGGCACCTTCCGTGCGTGGGACCGCGCGTTCGAGGGCGCGACCAGCACCTACCCCAGCGCGCAGATGGCGGCCGACTACTCCGGGCTGGTCGACCGCTTCAAGGGCGACCTCGAGGGGGCGATGCGCAACGACATGCTCGGCGACTTCCGCCAGTTCGCCAGGACCACGCTGTGGCACGACTACGCCGAGCTCTGGCTGTCGCCGTCGAGCCTCACCGGCATGGCCAAGGCGCACACCCCGTTCGACCGGCAGGGGTCGCACGTCCACCCCTGGGACGGCCGCTGGGGCTCCGTTCTCGACCAGTCGATCACCGACCTGACCGCCGGCGTGCGCATGCTCGCGGCCGGGGTGTACCGCACCCCGGGGCCGACACCGAACCCCGGCCCCGGCCAGGACCCGACGCCGAACCCGCGGCCCTACCCGGACCCGGACGGCACGCCGTACCCGACGCCGAACCCCTACCCCACGCCGAACCCGTACCCGACGCCCAGCCCCTACCCCGGCCAGCCGTACCCCGGCCAGCCGAACCCGTGGCCGACCCCGACGCCGTACCCGGGCGACAACTGACGCTGCGACGCACGGGTGGCCGCCTGTGCCACGTGCGGGGCCACGTGTAGGCCACCCGGCCGCGAACCGCGACACGACCCCGGCGGCCCCGGGGAGAACAGGCTGCATCACCACATACCGTCACCTGCAGGATGCAGTTGACGTCCCACCAGCACAACGCAGCGCCGTGGGAGCGCTCTACCCCAGCAGGAGCAAGGCATGGAAGCCAACGTCCCGGGATTCCTCCCCAAGACCGCACTGGTCACGTCCAAGCTGATCTACAAGCCCTTCCTCATCCCGCAGAAGTTGACGGATTCGTCGACCCTCGTCGGGCATGAGCTGAACGGCATGGTGGCCGGCGTCTCGGCCGCCGTCGGCACCGCGTACGACAACCTCCAGCCGCGCGGCCCGGCCAAGTGGCTGTCGGCCCTGTTCCACAAGGTCAACGACGCGACGGTCCACAGCGAGCAGATCGCACAGCGCAACAAGACCGTGTTCTGGGATCCCTTCTCGCAGGGGTCGGAGAGCATCGGGCGGGCCTTCGCCGGGCCGGGTGCCTACTGGTACCTGCGCAAGGGCGGGGTCGAGGCGCCGACCGCCGACGCGATCAAGGGCGTGCTGCAGACCGGCCTGTTCAAGTTCCCGGACCCGGCTGGCGCGGCGCCGGCACCGGAGGGCCCGGCTCCCACCGCCACCGGCGGCGAGACACCTGCCGGCGCACAGCCGGGCGCGGATGCGGTCGTCGTGGCCGCAGGCGCTCCCGACGGGGCCGGCCAGGCCGCCGAGGGTGCGGGCTCGATCCCGGCGGGCGCAACTGCCTGACCGGTCGCTCCACCCGACTGAACATCGCGTGCACTGGTCGCTGGGGCTGGCCGCACGCAGCACCGCGCCATGGGCGCGACCCACACGCCGTCTGGGGCGGCCGGGTCGCGCCCATCGCGTCTTCGGTGGGCGGCACGGACCCGCGCCCCCGCGTGGGCCCCCTGCGTCGGCTACGGTGACGACCGACCACGCATCGCGCAGCGATGCCGCCCCGACCGCACCGACCCCGAGGGGGACCACGATGAGCAACGCGCTCCAGGACACCACCACGCCGCTGACGCACCTGCACGGCCACTTCTACTTCGCCGACCTCAAGAGCCCCGATCCGGAGGCGGTGGCGCCGTTCTACCGGCAGCTGTTCGGCTGGGAGCTCGACGGCGTCCCCGGGGCGCCGACCCCGTACCTGATCGCGCGGGTGGACGAGCGCCGCAAGGCCGCGCTCGCCACGCTCGATCCCGAGCAGGCCCAGGCCGGTACTCCGCCCCACTGGTTCACCTACCTGACCGTGGGCGACCTGGACGCCACCGTGGCGAAGGTGGACGGTCTTGGCGGCGCGGTGCTCGTCGCCCCCTTCGACGTGATGGACATCGGGCGGATGTCAGTCGTGCGTGATTCCACCGGGGCACACCTCGGGCTGTGGGAGGACCGCGTCGAGGCGACCACCGTCAAGGACGAACACGGGTCGACGGTGTGGTTCGAGCTGCACTCGACCGACATCGACGAGTCGCTGCGCTTCTACGGCGGCCTCGTCGGATGGACGCCCGAGTCCAACGACATGGGTGGCGGCGTGGAATACCACGTGATGGCGCCGGGCGGCCAGGCCGAGCAGGACCCGGTCCAGGTCGGGGCTGCCGGCATGATGCAGCAGATGCCGCAGGCCGCCGAGGCCGGCGTGCCGTCGGCGTGGGGCGTGTACTTCAACGTGGACGACGTCGACGCGACGGTGGCGAAGCTGACGGAGCTCGGCGGCAGCGTCGTCATGGGCCCGATGGACATCCCGGGCATCGGTCGCTCGGCGGCCGTGCGGGATCCGCAGGGCGCGATGTTCCAGCTGCTCACGCCCGCCCCGCGCGCCTGACGCGCACGAGGGAGTGACGAACACCGGGGGGAGGAGCGCCGCGCCGGGCTCCTCCCCCTCGTCGTGCCCGGCGGCGCCGCGTCGCCCCACTGCCCTCAGGCGGCCACCCCCGGCGGCCGACGAGGCCAGCCCCACGAGGGCGGCCTTCCAATCGGCGCGGCGAGCGCGACGTACGGGGCGTATCCAGCGTGCACCGCACAGCACGCCGGATGCGAACGAGGCAGGTCGCCGTGGGGGCCGCCGCCTCGCCCCAGCACAGCTCGCACCGTCCCACATGGAGGTCCCCCAGACATGCCTGATCCCGTTGGCCCGAAGTTCATCCCCAAGGCCGTCCTCACGATGGGGCGCCTCGCGCACCAGCCGTTCGAGGTGCCGACCGAGATGACGACATCCGCCCTGCTGCAGGGGGGCGTCACCCACGCTGCCGTCGGCAGCATCAACAAGGCGGCCGCAGAGGCTGTGCACAACCTCGAGCCGCGCGGTCCGGCCAAGCTGCTGGAGCGACTGTTCGGCAAGGTCGACGGTGCGCTCGTGCACAGCGCGGGCCAGGCCCAGAAGGCGACCGAGGTGTTCTGGGTGCCCTTCTCCAACGGCGCGCACCAGATCGGCCATGCGGTGTCGAACCCGTTCTCGCTGTTCTATGCCAAGCGCGCGGGCTTCGAGATGCCGGAGGCTCCCGAGGAGACGCAGGCGCTGCTCGCCTCGATCACCGATCCGGTCGAGGGCTCGACCAAGTTCCCCGGCCTGCACAACTGGCCGGTGCCCCCGCCGCCGGCGGAGCCGGAACCCGCGCCTGCTCCCCCCGGTGATGGTGGCGGCGAGAAGCCTGCCCCGACCGACGGCGGCGACGGCAAGCCCGCACCGACCGACGGCGGCGACGGCAAGCCCGCCCCCACGGACGGCGGCGACGGCGGCGAGAAGCCCGCGCCCACTGACGGTGGCGACGGCAAGCCCGCACCCACGGACGGCGGCGACGGCGGCGAGAAGCCGGCACCGACCGACGGTGGCGACGGCAAGCCTGCACCCACGGATGGCGGCGATGGCGGCGGCGAGAAGCCCGCACCGACCGGCGGCGGCGAGGGTGGCGACAAGCCGGCCCCGACGCTGGGCGGCGACGCGGTCACGACGACCGAGGTCGGGCCCGAGGGCACCCCCGTGGTCACGAGCACCGAGGTCGCTCCCGACGGTGCGACCACCACGACCACGACGAGCCCCGATGCAGCCGGTTCGGAAGGACCGCCGGCCGTGAGCGAGGCAGGCGGCGGTGGCGCCGCCGAGGGTGCGCGCAGCCTGGCACCCACCACGACCGAGGTCACGATCACCCCGTCAGCCTCGGCGGCGGACGCCGCAGCTGGCGTCGAGGCGGTGGTGACCGCAGGCCCGGCCACTGCCGCGACGCACGACTCGGCGGTGACGTCCGAGCCGACCATCACCCCGACCACCACTCCGACCGACGAGCCGACGACGACGCCCGTGATCGAGCCGACCATCACCCCCGAGACCGCGGTCACGGGTGGCCCCTCGATCCCGGTCTCGCAGCCGGTGGTCGGCGCGGAGCCCACGGTCGCGAGCGAGCCGGTCAAGCCCGTCACGCCGGTGGCGCCGCCCGCACCGGTGGAGCCCATCAAGCCGGTGATGCCCACCCACTGACAGATCCCCCGACCATTCGCAGGACGCGGATGACGACAGGCCACGACGACGCGGACGGCACGGATGCCGTCCGCGTCGGCAATTCACGGTCAGTCGCCGCGCGCCGGAGGTCAGGCGATCTGGGCGCGCGTCCAGCGCGCGAGCGCGGTCGCCGCGGCCCGCTCGACGCGGGCCAGCACCGGCTCGAGCGCCACGCGCACCGCGGGTGCGATCGGGTGCGGGCAGACCCGCTCGCCGCACCGCTCGCAGGCCCCGGCGTCGACGAGGTCCATCAGTCCGGGACGCGCCTCGTGCTCGAGCGACGACGACGGCGCGACCACGATGCTGCGCACGCCGATCGCGCCGGCCAGCGCCGCCGGCCCCGAATCGCCGCCGACGAACAGGGCGGCGCGCTCCAGCAGCCCTACCAGCTCGCCGACGGAGCTGCTCCCGACGAGCGACGTCGCGTTCACGGTCGCCCCCGCCGCGGCGGCGTCCGCGGCGGCGCGATCGCGCGCCGTGCCGACCAGGACCGGCTCGAGCCCGGCGGCGTCGATCGTGTCGAGCACGCGGCTCCACCGCTCCGATGGCCAGCTGCGCCCCCGCCCGCTCGCCCCGACGTGGACCAGCGCGATCGGACGCGTGATGCCGTCGACCAGCCGAGCCGCGCCGTTGCGGTCGCCGAGGGAGGGCCACAGCCCGAGGGTCGTGTCCGCGCCGAGCGCTCCGCCCAGCAGCCACGCGAGGCGCAGCATGCGCGTGCTGTCGGGCAGGCGCTCCGTCCAGGCCGGACGGATGCCGCCGCGGTCGCCGCTCCCGTCGAGGCTCCACGCCACGCGGAAACCGGCACGCACGTCGGCGACGTCGAGCTCGCCCGCCGCCCCGGGCCGGGCGAACGAGATCACCACGTCGAAGCGCTCGAGCAGCGCCTCGCTCGGCGCCGCAAGGTCGATCGTGCGGTCGACGTAGGGGCACGTCTCGAGCAGGTCGCGCGCAGATGCCCGCGCCGCCACCGAGATGCGGGCATCCGGATAGGTGGCGCGCAGGTGGCGCAGCGCGGGCACGGCCCGCACGACGTCGCCGAGCCCCCCGGGGCGCACGGCCAGCAGCTCGCGCACGCCGGCAGGCTCGGGCCCCGGCCCGAACTCCACCATCGCGTCGCGCTGCACGTCGTCCTCCATGCCGCCCGTGTACCCCGCGGCCGGAATCGAACGCACGTACGGGAGGCCACCCTCCTGCCATGGCCGCTCCGGGCCGGCACCCCGCACGGCCCCGGCCGGCTGCCCGGACGACCCTTGAGGTTCGCGGGCCGCGTGCGTCAAGCTGCTCGGGTGGCCGGACCACGTTCGAATCCCCCTCCGAACGCCGGCCTCGCAACAAGACTACGACGACGGTCGGGCCCTCGGCTCGATCGGCTCCGGCGGACCAGCTGAAGGGATTTCAGCCACCGCGGGCGGCAACCAACGGTGACCGGCACGGACGCCGACACCTGCTGGAGTGATGTCGTTCTCTCCCCTCAGGCGGGGGCG
>JAOPYS010000257.1 GCA_025964465.1 Thermoleophilia bacterium | reverse complement strand
GCCGGCGACCCCGCCGACGCGCCCGCGCCCGCCGGGGAACTGGTGTCCGCGCGCCTCGTCTCGCCGCACGAGCTGCGCGGCATCCTCGACGCGCGCCCGGCGGGCGCCGGGTCGGAGGTGCCGCTCGTCGTGCGTCCCCTCGAGGACGGCTCGCTCGCCGTGGCCGTGCTCGTCGAGGAAGGCCCGGAGAAAGGGCAGGTCACGTCCGCAGGCGACGGCGGCAACCCCGTGCGGTGGGTCGCCGTGATGCAGGGTGACGCGCGCACCATCGCCGAGCCGCTCGCCGATCGCAGCCTGCTGACCTTCGACCACAAGGCCCTGCCGATCGGCATGCGCCCGGGCAGCTGCGTCGACGACCTGCTGCTCGCCACCTACCTGCTGCAGCCCGGCCGCCGCACCTTCCTCATCG
Organism: Thermoleophilia bacterium; assembly: GCA_025964465.1. Classification (GTDB taxonomy): domain Bacteria; phylum Actinomycetota; class Thermoleophilia; order Gaiellales; family SKUG01; genus JAGQUL01. The sequence goes on along the minus strand of JAOPYS010000257.1, from coordinate 6,340 downwards.
GCGAGGTGCTCGCGGAGGAGGGCCTCGCCGCCCGCGTTGCGCTCGCGTCCGGCGACGCCGCACTCGAGCAGCTCGCCGCCCAGGCGGCGCTGCTGCCGGCGCTGCGGACGCGCCAGGTCGCGGCGCTCCGGGCCGTCGACATGGAGCGCCTCTACCGCGAGATCGAGCTGCCCGTCCTGCGCGTGCTCATCGCGATGGAGGAGGAGGGCATCGCCATCGACACGTACCGCATGGGCGAGATCTCCGCCAAGGTCTCCGACCAGCTCGACGAGCTCGTCGACCGCGCCTACGAACTGGTCGGCCACGAGTTCAACCTCGGCTCGCCCAAGCAGCTCGCGACCGTGCTGTTCGAGGAGCTGGGGCTGCCGTCGCAGCGCAGCGGCAAGACCGGCTACTCGACCGACGCGCGCGTGCTGCGCGACCTGCGCGACATGCACCCGATCGTCGCGGTGATCGAGTCGTGGCGCGAGCTCTCCAAGCTCAAGGGCACGTACCTCGACGCACTCCCGAAGCTGGCCGACCCCGTCACCGACCGCATCCACACGACGTTCTCGCAGACCACGGCGGCGACGGGTCGCCTGTCGAGCATCAACCCGAACCTGCAGAACATCCCCGTGCGCACGCCCGTCGGGCGCGAGATCCGCAGCGCGTTCGTGCCCAAGGAGGGGTGCCGGTTCGTCTCCGTCGACTACTCGCAGGTCGAGCTGCGGCTGCTCGCGCACGTGTCGGGCGAGCCGAAGCTGATCGAGGCGTTCGAGCGCGGCGACGACGTGCACACGCTGACCGCCGCCGAGGTGGCCGACATCGACCCGTCGGAGGTCAGTCGCGAACAGCGCGGTGCGGCGAAGGCGATCAACTTCGGCATCATCTACGGCATCTCGAGCTTCGGCCTCTCGCAGAACCTGCAGATCAGCCGCGAGCAGGCGCAGACGTACATCGAGAAGTACCTCGGCCGCTACCCGTACGTCTCGGACTTCATCGAGCGCACCGTGGAGGCCGCGCGCGAGCAGGGGTTCGTGACCACGCTGTTCGGTCGTCGCCGCCCGATCCCGGAGCTGAAGAGCCGCGACTACTCCAAGCGCCAGCTCGGCGAGCGGCTCGCCGTCAACACGGTGCTGCAGGGCACGGCGGCTGACATCATGAAGGTCGCGATGGTGCGCACCCACGCGGCGCTCGAGGCGGAGGGGTTCGCCGCACGCATCGTGCTGCAGATCCACGACGAACTGCTGCTCGAGGTGCCGGAGGCGGAGGTGCGCGATGTCACGCGCCTCGTGCGACGGGAGATGGCGGGCGCGTTCGAGATGTCACCGCCGCTCGAGGTCGAGGGTGGGTCCGGCACGAACTGGCTCGACGCCAAGTAGTCGTCAATTTTCGTCAGGTTGCCAAACCGGTCTCCGGGCGGGTCCGTAGGTTGGCTCCGTACCCATTCCACGGAACCAAGGACTTCACCATGCACGCAGCACGATTCCGGAAGACGAAGGTCTCCTTCGCCATCCTCGCCCTCGCCGCCTTCGTCGCCGCCGGTTGTGGCAGCGACAGCGACTCCAAGAAGAGCGACAAGGTCACCGGCGACGACACGGCCAACAAGGACACGAGCGACGCCGCCGGGTCCGACGCCAGCGCCGACTCGGGCACGGAGAACGCCAGCTCGATCTCCGCACCGGGCGTCGACCTGCGCATCACGCTCGACCGCCTGCTCGCCGAGCACGCCTCGCTGGCCTGGGTCGCGCTGACCAAGACCATCGCCAAGGAGGGCGACGCCGACGCCACCGTCGCCGCGCTCTCCAAGAACACCGACGACCTCGCCGCCGCGGTGGGCTCGGTCTACGGCGACGACGCCGCAGCGGCCTTCAAGGCGCAGTGGGAAGCGCACATCGGCATGTTCGTCGCCTACGCCACGGGCGTCGCCACGAAGGACAAGGCCGCGCAGGAGAAGGCGCGCACCGACCTCCAGGGCTACCAGAAGAGCTTCGCCAAGTTCCTCAACACGGCGGCCGGGCTCGACGCGAAGGCGGCCGAGGGCGCGCTGGGCATGCACGTCACGCAGCTGACGACCGCCATCGACCAGTTCGGTGCCGGCGACTACGCCAAGTCCTACGCCACCGAGCGCGTGGCCTACGGTCACATGTTCGCCACGGGCGACGCGCTGGCCGCAGCGATCACCACCCAGAAGCCGGACAAGTTCGGCTACGACACGGTGGCGACGGCAACGGCCGACACGCGCGTGCTGCTCGACCAGCAGCTCGGCGAGCACGCCTTCCTCGCCGCGGTCGCGACGACCAAGGCGATGTCGGGTGCCAAGGACGGCAAGGCCGCCCTCGGCGCGCTCGACGCCAACACGGTCGCGCTGGGCACGACGATCGGCAGCGTCTACGGCAAGGACGCGCAGGAAGCGTTCCTGGCCCAGTGGCGCGCGCACATCGGCATGTTCGCCGCGTACGCCACGGCACTCGCCAAGGACGACGACGCCGGCAAGCAGAAGGCCGCGGACGACCTGTCGGGCTACACCAAGTCCTTCGGCAAGTTCCTCGGGACTGCGACCGGCGGGGACTCGGACGCCTTCCAGGCGGCGCTCGAGGCACACGTGCAGCAGCTGGCCGGCGCGCTCGACGCGGCGGACAGCGGCGACGCGAACAAGGCATGGGACCTCGAGCGCGAGGCCTACGCCCACATGTACATGACGGGCGACGCCATCCTCACCGCCATCGTGAAGCAGAACCCGGACAAGTTCCCGGCTGCCTCCGGTGACGCGGCGAGCGGTGACGCCGCCGCGGCCGACCCGAACCCGGCCGACGCCGATTCGAGCGGCGGCGGCGACACGATGTCCGACGGGATGACGGACACCGCCGGCAACTGAGCCACCGACCGGCCCCCCGGGGCTGGACGAGCACGACCCGCGGGGCCCCGGCACGAGCCGGGGCCCCGCGTGCGTCACGGGTCGGCGAGGTGCGGGCCGGCGTGGCCTCGCCGGGCCGAGGCGGGCCCGGCGAACTTGCCGGACGCTGCCCGGTCCGGGATGCTGCTGCCATGTCTCCCGCCTCCACGATCGACTCCACCTCCACCGCCCCCACCACCGCCGACATCGAGGCGCTCGAGCGCGCCTTCCAGGCCCCGGCCGTCGAGCCGCGCCCCGCCGTCGCCCGCCCCGCGCGCATCGCCCCGGCCGACGTGCCGGACGAGCCGCGCGCCCCGTGGACCGTCACCGAGCTCACCGTCGGTGCGCTGTTCGCCGTCTTCGCGATCGGTGCCATCGTGCTCGTGGTGATCTCCGCCGCCGGCTGACGGATCGGATCGCGCCCGTAGCAGCGCATCTGGTGTAGGGTTGGCGCGTTCCGTACCCAACGGGACGGCGCCCCCTGCGACGCAGGACCCGCCGACGTGTCGCTTCCACCTGGATGCCCGCGACACGGCGCGTGGACGCCGTCCCCCACGTGGCATCCGAGAAGGCCGGTCGCCGAGATGGCTACCATCACCATCGAGTCCGTCGTCACCGAGAAGCCCGCCGATACCGCTGGCTGGATCGAGGTCGAGGGCGGCTGGATCCCCGACTACGAGGCCAACCTCCGTGACGTCACCGAGGGCGAGGTCGTCGTCGGCATCGTCGTCCGCATCGACAACGACGAGGTCCTGGTCGACATCGGCTACAAGTCCGAGGGCGTCATCCCCTCGAACGAGCTGTCGATCCGCCGCAACGTCAACCCGCGCGACGAGGTCGAGCTGGGCGAAGAGGTCGACGCGCTCGTCCTCACCAAGGAAGATCCCGACGGCCGCCTGATCCTCTCCAAGAAGCGTGCGCGCTTCGAGAAGGCATGGCGCCGGATCGAGGCCGCGGCCGAGGCTGGCGAGCTCGTCACGGGGCGCGTCATCGAGGTCGTCAAGGGCGGGCTCATCCTCGACCTGGGCGTGCGCGGCTTCCTGCCGGCGTCGCTCGTCGACATCCGCCGCGTGCAGGACCTGCTGTCCTTCCTGGACACCGACATCGACTGCAAGGTCATCGAGCTCAACCGCTCCCGCAACAACGTGGTGCTCTCGCGCCGCGCGGTGCTGGAGGAGGAGCGACGCGAGGTGCGCCAGCGCATCCTCGACCACCTCAACGTGGGCGACGTCGTCGAGGGCACCATCTCGAACATCGTGGAGTTCGGCGCGTTCGTCGACCTCGACGGAATCGACGGCCTCATCCACATCTCCGAGCTCTCCTGGAGCCACGTCAACCACCCGAACGAGGTCATCGAGATCGGCCAGACCGTGCAGGTCAAGGTCCTCGACATCGACCGCGACCGGCAGCGCATCTCCCTCGGTCTCAAGCAGACCCGGGAAGATCCGTGGCAGAAGGTGCTCAACGACCACCAGATCGGCGACGAGGTCGAGGGTGTCGTCACGAAGGCCGTCACGTTCGGCGCGTTCGTGGAGCTGTTCCCGGGCGTCGAGGGTCTCGTCCACATCTCCGAGCTGAGCTGGGAGCACGTCGAGAACCCGCGCGAGGTGGTCAACCCGGGCGACAAGGTGAGCGTCAAGCTCATCGAGATCGATCCGGAGCGCCGCCGCATCTCGCTGTCGATCAAGCAGACGACGGAGCGCCCCGCCACGTTGGCGTCGGACGACGACTTCGTGCCGATCGACGCGTCGGGCGAGGGCCTCGACTTCGGCGACGGCCCGTCCACCGCGATGGCCGCGGCGCTGCGCGAGGCAGCCACCCGTGCGCGCGGTGACGAGGACGAGGAGGGTGCCGAGGCGCCCGAGGCCGAGGCCGACGCCGCGACCGAGGCTCCGGCCGCGGACGACGACGAGACCAAGGCAGCGACCGCCGAGGGCGAGAGCAAGCCCGAGGAGACCGAGGTGGACGCCACGGAGGCGGTCGCCGACGTGGCCGAGGACGAGGCTCCCGTCGAGGAGACCCCGGCTGCCGAGGAGGCCGAGGCGCCCGCCGAGGACGCCCCGGCTGCCGAGGAAGCTGCGCCCGAGGCCGAGGCTGACGCCGAGGCCGCAGGCGACGAGGCCTGACCGACCGGAACCGTGCCCGTGCCGCGACCCATCGTCATAGGGGTCACGGGCGGGATCGGCGCCGGCAAGTCGACCGTGGTCGACGCGTTCTCGCGGAGGGGGGCCACGCCCTTCTCCGCGGACGCGGCGGTCCACGAGCTCTACGCCGACCCCCACGTTCGCGACGCCGTTCGCGAACGCTGGGGGTCGAGCGTCTTCGACGGGTCGGGTGACGTCGACCGGGGCTCCATCGCCGCGATCGTGTTCAACGATCCCGCCGAACGTGCATGGCTCGAGTCGCTGCTCCACCCGCTGGTCGGGGTCGCGTGGGACCGCTTCGTGGCGGAGCAGCAGGCGCTGCACAGCGCGCCCGGCGACTCCGCCGAGTTCCTGGTGGCGGAGGTGCCGCTGCTGTTCGAGGCGGGGCTCGAGGACCGCTACGACACGATCGTCGCCATCACCGCGCCGCTGCCCACCCGCATCGCGCGCGCCGAGGCACGCGGCTCGGGGCGGACCCTGTCGGCCGAGCGCGATGCCGCGCAGATGCCCGAGGCCGAGAAGGCCGAGCGCGCCGACTTCACGTACGCCAACACCGGCTCGGTCGAGGACCTCGAGGCCTTCGCGGACTCCGTGCTCGATTCACTGCGCGCTGCGCGGTAGCCGGGCGATCGCCGGCCTACTGGCCGCCGCCGCCGCCGCTGCCGCCCGCGCTGCTGCCACCACCCGGGCTGTTGCACGGCTGCCACACCCAGTCCTCGTAGGGAGCCGGTGGCGTGACGCCCTGGATCGAGTTGCGGACGTTCTCCGCGCAGTTGCCCTTCACGTACTCGAATGTGGTGTTGGCGCCGTTCGACGGATGCGTCACGACCCCGCCGTTGTCGCGCACCCACAGGTACCCGCCCGTGCCCGAGAGCGGCAGGTAGCTGTTCGGCGGCACCAGGATCTCCGCCGAGTACAGGCCCGGCTCGACGTCCTTGAACTCGAAGCTCGGCATCCCCTCGCGCAGGTCGAAGTCCTCGCACGGGATGTCCTCGCCGACGAGGCGGCCCTGGGGCGACGGAACGAGGCAGATCTGGGCCTTGCCCGCCTGCGTGTTGGTGTTGCCGTTCTTGTCGACCGTGACCCATCCCTGCCACTCGCGCGACTGCCACGGGATGGTGAAGTCGGTGGAGCGGATCGGGATGCTGGCGCTGCCCTTCGCCGCCGGGCGGAACACGAGCACGGCGCGGCTCTGCAGGCCGGCCTCGACCGACACCTTGCCGGTGCTGGGGACGCTCTTGCTCTTCCACGGCCGGCCGGAGCCGCTCACGGAGGCACGCACGTCGTACTCGCCCACCGGCAGGTCCCGGAACGTGACACG
>JAOPYS010000241.1 GCA_025964465.1 Thermoleophilia bacterium | reverse complement strand
GGCGCGCGCCGCCTGCTCGTCGCGGCGACCGACGTCGTCGCGTGGACCATCCCGTCGGCGACCGTGCGTGCCGCCTGCGTCCGCGAGCCGCGGCTCGTCGGTGCGCTGGTGGCCGTGGCGGACGGCGACGCGGCCGACGTGCGCGAGCTCGCGTCGGAGCTCGCCACGCTCGGGTTCCCGCAGCGCCTGGCCCGCCTGCTGCTGCGGCTGCTCGCGCGCCGCGGCCGCGCGACGCTCCGCGGGGAGGCGATGGTCGATGCCGTCCTCACCAACGAGCAGCTCGCGCGCATGTGCGGGTCGCAGCGCCCGCGCGTCTCCACGCTCATGGCCACGTGGAAGCGCGACGGCATCATCGACACGTGGAAGCGACGCACCGTCGTGCTCGACACCGCTCGGCTGCGCGACGCCGCGGGCCTCGCCACGCCCGCCGACGCGAGACCTGCCGACGCCTGACGGCGTTCTCCGAGGTCGCACGTTTGGGGGCGCGACCGGTGCGGTACGCAACCGCGGTGAACCCGCCCCGACCCACCTCGCGCTCCACCGGCACCGGCGCCGGCCTGTCAGTCGCCCCACCGCGCTCCAAGCGCGTGCTCATCACCGGCGTCGGGCGCTTCTGGGGCGCCAACCTGGCGCGGCAGCTCGAGCGCGACCACGCCCTCGACTTCGTGTGCGGCATCGACACGCGCGACCCGCTCGGCGAGTTCGGCCGGTCGGAGATCGTGAAGGGTGACATCCGCAACCCGGCGATCAGCCGGCTCATCAACGTCACCCGCGTCGACACCGTCGTGCACACCCAGGTGTTCGGCGCCGACCGCCCCGGCGAGACGAGCCGCACGCTCCACGACCAGAACGTCATCGGCACCATGAACCTGCTCGCCGCCTGCGCCGCGAGCCCGTTCGTGCGCAAGGTGGTCATCCGTTCCTCGACCGCGATCTACGGAGCCTCGCCGCGCGACCCCGCGTTCTTCACGGAGGACATGGAGGCACGCGCGCCGCTGCGCGACACGTACTCGCGCGACATCGCCGAGGTCGAGACCTACGCGCGCGATTTCGCCGACCGCGCGCCGCACGCCGCCGTGACCATCCTGCGCTTCGCCAACTCGATCGGCGAGCAGGTCGACACCGCCTTCACCCGCTACATCTCGGGGCAGGTCGTGCCGACGCACGCGGGCTACAACCCGCGGCTGCAGTTCATCCAGGACACGGACGCGGTCGACGCGCTCGCCCACGCGGTGCGTTCCTGGAAGCCCGGCACCTTCAACGTCGCCGGGCCCGGCACGATCACGCTCTCCAAGTTCCTGCGCATGGCCGGCCGCATCCAGGTGCCGCTCATCCCGCCGATGCTCGGGCCGATCCTCCACACGCTCGAGCGCGCAGGCCTGCTGTACGTGCAGAGCCGCTACGACCGCACCCTCAAGTTCGGTCGCGGGGTGTCGACCGACCGCATGATCGAGGGGCTCGGGTTCACGCCCGAGTACACGACGCGGGAGGCCGCGGAGAAGTTCGCCGCGTGGATCCGCACGCGGCGGTACCACGAGGGTGCCGAGAGCCACGCCGATCGCGAGCTGCTCGACTACGTGCAGCGCAAGATGCAGCAGATGCCGTCGCTCGACGCCGGCCTGTTCGGCCGCCTGACGCCACGATTCGACCCGGATCGTGCGGGCGGCGCGCAGAACGGCGATGATGACCTGGCAACGTCCGGGATCGCAACGCGCGTACGCGGCGACGCCGGCCTCGACGACGACGTGGAGGACAGCGTCGGCGACGACCTCGGCCTCACCCTCGACGACGACGATTCAGCGGAATAGGACCGAGGCGCACGCGTGGCACCCACGACCGACGACATCACAGCCGCGACCAGCGTGGGCACCTGCCAGGGCCACACGCGCAGCGGGGCGCGCTGCCGGCGCCGCGCGATCGAGGGCAGCATGTTCTGCGCGCTGCACGCCGACCAGGCGCAGCCCACGATGCCGGCCGACATCGACCGCGACGAACTCGCCGACGCGATCGCCGACCTGGGCGGGCCCGACGACAACGCGTCGGCATCGGGCACGGGCACGGGTTCCGGCACCCACGCGCGGTCCGCGGGCCCGGTGGACGAGCTGCGGCAGATGGCCGACTACCTCGGCGAGAACGTCGGCCGCATCCGTGACGTGGCGGTCGGCTCCGGCATCGTCGACGACGGGCTGCTCGAGCGGATCCTCGCGGACTGCGCACATGCGCTGCACGGCCTGGCGCAGGCCGTGGCCGAGCGGGTGAGCGGCGACTACGAGGAGGACGACTTCGGGTTCGACGAGGCGTTCACCGAGCACCTGCTGCCGCTGGCGACGCTGCTGTACCGGTACTGGTGGCGCGTCGACATCGAGGGCATCGAGAACGTCCCCGGCACCGGCCGCGGGCTGCTCGTTTCCAACCATGCCGGCGCCGGCATGCCCTTCGACGGCGCCATGATCAAGACCGCGATGTTCCTCGAGCACTCGCAGCCGCGCCACGTGCGCCTGCTCGTCCTCGACTGGCTGATGGGCCTGCCGTGGCTGGCCGACCTGATGAAGCAGACCGGGCAGGTGCTGGCGTCGTCGCCCAACGCCTACGAGCTGCTCAAGCGCGACCAGCTGATCGCCGTCTTCCCCGAGGGCGTGAAGGGCATGGCCAAGCCCTTCTCCGAGCGCTACAACCTGCAGCGCTTCGGGCGCGGTGGGTTCGTGCGCATCGCCCTGCGCACGCGCACGCCGATCATTCCCGTCGCGGTGGTGGGCAGCGAGGAGATCTACCCGAAGATCGCCAACCTGCCGATCGTCAACCGCCTCATCGGCGCGCCCTTCGTGCCGGTGACGCCGCTCTTCCCGCTGTTCGGGCTGCTCGGGGCCATCCCGCTCCCGAGCAAGTGGAACATCGAGTTCTGCGAGCCCATCGACGTGTCGCAGTACCCGCCGGAGGCCGCCGACGACCGGGCCTTCGTGCTCGAGCTCTCCGAGCGCGTTCGCGCCACGATCCAGGAGCGCCTCAAGGCGAACCTGCTCAAGCGCCGCACGCCCTTCTGGTAGGCCATTGCGTGGCCGCTCTATGCGGATCGCCTGCTTCGTGCTCCTCTGGACGTGGACAGGTGATGATCAGATCTGCGGACGGAGCGGGACATGGGTTGCAGCGGGATGAGCGCGATGGGGCACGGCGGCGCGTTGCCGAGCCTGCCGGGGAACCCGACGCAGGCCACGGCCCTGCCTCCGGTCACGACGACCACGGCGCCGCCGTCACTTCCCGCCGGGGGCGCTGCGCTCGGAGCCACGTCCCTGGGCGGCGGTGCGGCCGCAGGGTCCATCGAGAACCTCATCAGCCAGCTCACGGCGGCCGTGGACCAGCTCCGGGCACGCCTCCAGCCGGGTGCGGGCGTGGCCGGTGGAGGTCGGGTCGCTCCGGTCACCCCGACGACGGCCACCGGCACGGCGGCCAAGCCGGTGCACACGTCGATCCACGGCACGGTGCTCGCGGCCACTGGCACGTCCCTGACACTCCGCGACGACGCGGGCGTGACCCGGTCCTTCGCCATCGACCCGAAGGACCTCCCCGCGCTCGACATGGCGCACCTGACCGCCAAGCACGTCGCGACGGGCAAGACGCTCGACCTCGTGTACTCCAACACCGGCGGGGTGCTCCACGCGCTGGGGTACAGCCACCCGCCGTCGGTGCCGCCGGCGGCCCCCTCTGCGGTGCCGCACTCGGCGATCCACGGCACGGTCGTCAAGTTCGACCAGTCGTCGATCACCATCAAGGACGACTCCGGCGCGGACGCCACGTACGCCATCCGGGCGGCGGACGTCGCGGCGCTGGACCTCGCGCACCTCGCCGAGAAGCACTCCTCGGGCAAGGCGCTCAACCTCGTCTTCCAGGAGGTCGACGGCGTGAAGTACGCGATCTCCTACAACCACCCGGACGTGGCGCCGCCGCCGGTCGCCTGAGGTCAGGACTTCGCGTGGCCGACGAAGTCGGGGCGCGTGGAGTCGACCCACGCGCGCTCGAAGTCGACGCGGCCGGAGGGGTGCTGCGTGTAGCCGTGCACCCAGCGCTGCTGCAGGAGCGTGCCGACACCCTCGAGCAGCGGGATCGCCGGCATGTCACCGTCGGGGCCGGTGAGCTGTGCCTCCAGGTCGCGGTGCGCCTGCACGCGCGCGCCGAACGGCGCGAAGACGGTCGCGGCGCCGAGCAGCGCGTCGCCCTCCGTCGTGCAGTAGTTCGAGGGGTCGAGGCCGCCCTCGACGCCGGCGCACCCGAACGCGCGGTGCAGCGCGGCCGGGTCCGAGAACGTCAGCCGTCGCGTGTCCAGCAGCAGGTCGACGTCCGTGAGTGTCGGCGAGACCGCGTAGCCCACCTTCGCGAAGTCGACTGCCGCCATCGGGTGCAGCAGCACGTCGACGCCGACGAGCGCGAGCTGCGTGCGCAGGGCCCCGGCGATGCGCGCGTCGAAGCGGCCGGCCAGCGAGTAGTACAGGTCGAGGCGGCGCCCCGACACCCACCCGCCGGCCGCCAGCTGCTCGCGCGCCGCCGCGAGGTTCGCCGACCCCGACGCCGACACGAGCGACCCGCCGTCGGGCGCGACCGTGTGCCCGCCGCGCACCCCGTCGGGCACGATCGTCGTCAACGGCCGGTCGACCCCGTCGCTCACCAGCTTCGACAGCGCCGTGCGGTCCACGGCAAGCGCCAGGCCGCGGCGCACCGCCGGGCTCGCCAGCTCCGGGTTGTCGGTGTTGGCGAACAGGTACTGCACCACGCCTTCGCGCACGGTCCGGAAGCGCCGGTCCAGCCGCCACGTGGGCAGCAGCTCCGGGCGGATGGACGTGTCGGCGATGCTCGCATCGAGGCGGTTGGCGGCGAACAGCGGAGTCGCGGCAGCCTCGGGGATGGCACGCAGCAGCAGCGATCGCAGGTACACGGAGCGGTAGCCCCACCAGCGCTCGTTGCGCACCAGCGCGAGCTCCGTGCGCCCGCGCACCCCGGCGAGGCGGAACGGTCCACTCGACACGAGCTTGGTGGTGGTCGCCCACTTCGCGCCCTGTGCGCGCACGACGCGTGTCGGGATCGGCGTGACGATGCCCGACGCCAGCAGCTCGTCGAACCACGGCACGGGCCGCGCCAGCGTGAAGCGCACCGTCCGCGGACCGAGCGCGGTCACCGACGCGACCGCGTCGAACTCCCCGTGCCCGCGCCCGACGTGGCGACCGCGCTCGAACGCCGTCACGACGTCGGCGGCGAGGATCGGCGTGCCGTCGCTCCACCGCGCGGCGCGCAGGGTGACGGTGTAGCGCATCCCGCCGGCCTCCACCTTCGGGGCGCCCGCGGCGAGGAAGGGCTCGATCCGGTCGGTCGCTCCCCCCGCGCTGCGGTACAGCGGCGCGAACAGTGCGCCAGCCGCGGCGACGTCCGCGTCGGTCGTCGCCAGCGACGGGTCGAGCGTGGTGGGGAAGGAGCCGATGTTGACGACCAACTGCTGGAGCTTGGCCGGCGCGGCCGTACCCGTCGCTGCGCCACCCGACCCGGGCAGGAGCAGCGCGGCGGCCGCGGCGACGAGGAGCGTCGTGCACGCGTGGGTGCGTCGGATCATGCCCACGACATCGACCGGCCGGCCCGGCGACCTGAGCCGATCCGGTGACGGACCGCGCACCGTGGGGTAGGCACCGGGCGTGTCCCGAGCCTCCACCGAGAACCCAGCCGACGCCACCGGCCTGCCCGCCGAGCGCACCGACCACCTCGACGCCGTCGTGGCGCGTTCGCGCGAGGCCGCCGCGGCGTTCCGCCAGCTCGGCCAGCGCGAGGTCGACGACATCGTCTGGAAGATGGCGCGCGCCGGCCTGCTCGCCGCGCACGACCTCGCCCACCTGGCGGTGGAGGAGACCGGCATCGGGCTCTACGAGGACAAGGTCCTCAAGCACTACACCGCCACGGAGTTCCTCTACGACTACCTGCGCGGCAAGAAGACCGTCGGAGTCATCCACGACGACCCGGCGCGCGCGCTCAAGTGGGTGGCCGAGCCGATCGGCTCCATCCTCGGCATCATGCCGCTCACCAACCCCACCTCGACCGCGCTGTTCAAGTCGATCGTCGCGGCCAAGACGCGCAACGCGATGATCGTCCGCGCGTCCTCCAAGGCCATCCGCTGCTCCACGGAGGCGGTGCGCATCGTGGTCGAGGCGGCCGAGGCCGCGGGCATGCCGCCCGGCGCGATCCAGGTGCTCGACGCGCCGTCACACGCAGACACGCAGTACCTGTTCGGCCACCGCGGCATCGACTTCATCTGGACCACCGGCGGGCAGCGCATCGTCGAGGCCGCGAACGCGTCCGGCAAGCCGACGATCGGCGTCGGGCCCGGCAACGCGCCGGTGTACCTGCACGAGACCGCCGACATCCAGATGGCGGTCATCGACATCCTCATGTCCAAGACCTTCGACGCCTCCACGATCTGCCCGGCCGAGCAGACCGTCGTCGTCGACCGCTCGATCGACGTCGCCGCCCGCGCGGAGTTCGAGCGCATGGGCTCACGGTTCCTGGACATGGAGGAGGCCGAGCGGCTCGCGGACGTCTGCTTCGACGGTGACGAGGGCCAGCTCAACTTCTTCGCCATCGGCCAGTCGCCGCAGACCCTGTGCGGCGCCGCGGGCATCGACTGCGAGCCGTGGCACAAGGTGCTCATCGTGCCGGTCGAGCAGTTCGAGATGACGGAGCTGTTCCTGCACGAGAAGCTCTTCCCGGTGCTCGCGTGGCTGGTCGCCGACGACGTGGACCACGCCCTGACGCTGTGCGAGGGCGTCACCGAGATCGCCGGGCTCGGCCACACGAGCGCCGTGTACTCGACCGACGAGGCGGTCGTCGAGGCGTTCTCGATGCGCGTGCGCACCGGCCGCATCCTCGTCAACTGCCCGACCGCGCTCGGCGCGATGGGCGGCATGTACACCGACCTGCCGCCGACCTACTCGCTCGGGTGCGGCACGTGGGGTGGCTCCAACACCACGGCCAACGTCAACGTCGACGAGCTGCTCAACATCAAGCAGGTCTCCTACCGAAAGCACCAGCCCATGTGGTTCCGCGCGCCCGTCGACGTGTACTTCAACGCGAACGCGATCGACAACCTGCGCGCGGTGCCGACGCAGCGCGCCGCGATCGTGACGAGCCCGGGCAACGTGGCCCGCGGCGTGGTCGAGCTGGTCTCCGACCGGCTCGGTGCCTCGGCGATCGACATCTACTCGAGCATCGGCCCCGAGCCCACCGACGCCGACTGCGACGACCTGACGAAGTTCCTCGAGCGCTTCCAGCCCGACCTGGTCGTGGCGGTCGGCGGCGGCAGCGTGCTCGACGTGGCCAAGGTCGCGCGCCTGCGGATGGAGCACCCGGACGTGGACTGGCGCGACCTCGCGCTGCCCTTCCTCGACGTGCGCAAGCGCATCGCCGAGTACCCCGAGCGGCGCCCCGGGTCGTGCCGCCTGATCGGCATCCCGACGACGAGCGGCACGGGGTCGGAGGTGTCGCCCGCCGCGGTGCTCACCGATGCCGCGACCGGGCGCAAGACCACGCTGGTGGACTACACGCTCGTGCCGGAGATGGCGATCGTCGACCCGACGCTGGCCATCAGCATGTCGCCGCAGCTCACGGCCGACAGCGGCGTGGACGCGGTGACGCACGCGATCGAGAGCCTCGTGTCGAGCTTCTCCTCGCCGTATACGCACGCACTGAGCCTGCGCGCACTGCACGACCTGTTCACCTCGCTGCCGGCGGCCTACGCGGATGGCGAGGACCTGGAGCTGCGCACGCGCGTGCACAACGCCGCGACGATGGCGGGCCTCGCGTTCTCCAACGCGTTCGTCGGGGTCGGTCACGCGCTGGCGCACGCGCTCGGCTCCGAGTTCGAGGTGCCACACGGTCGCGCGTGTGGCGTGTTCCTCCCGCACGTGATCCGCTACAACGGTGCAGAACGACCGGGCAAGACGCTGCCCTCGCCGACGCAGATCCACTGGGTGGCGCCGGACGTGTACGCCCAGGCGTCGCGCGCGCTCGGGCTCGGGTCCAGCCGCGAGAACCCGGCCGAGGGGCTGGCGCGGTTCGAGGAGACCACGATCTCGCTCCTGGACGCCGTCGGCCAGCCGAGCTCGATCGCCGCGCTGGGGATCGACGAGGCGGCGTTCACCGCGGCGCGCCCGCGCCTCGCGCAGATGGCGTTCGAGGACCCGTCGATCCGCGCCAACCCGCGCGCATCGACCATCGCCGAGCTCGAGGCCCTGCTCGACGACGCCTGGCGCGGCTGGTAGCCCCTCCGCCCGGCTGCCCCCCTCTTCCCCGAGTATGAGGTAGTTCCGCCCCCTCAGCGGGCCGCACACCGGGATGGTGGAACGGCTCCCGCCCCGATCGGGACAACCCGGTGGACGGTTGGGCTGGGATGGGAGTGGACGCATGGGCATTGCACTGGGCTGGAAGGTCGCGGGCGTGGCGGCGTTGGGCATCGGAGCGGCAGCCGCACTGGCGGGCTGCGCCGGCGGCGGCTCGAAGAAGGGCACCGGTCCCATGGCCGAGCTCACCGACGACGTCTTCTCCAAGCTGCACCCGCAGGCCTTCCGGGGCGCACGCCAGCTGTCCCTCGCGACCGACTCGAAGCACCCGGAGCTGCGCGACGACGGCACGCTCCAGGGCACCTACGACGGCACGCTGCTGCTGCAGGCCGCGGACTCCCATAAGTACGGCACGCCGCAGGTCACCGACCCGGTGCTCGACGTGAAGGGTGACGGCACCGCCACCTGGAACGAGGTGCGCGAGGTCGTGCGCCACTATGACGCCGATGCCTCGGGCGCCTTCGACGCGGATGAATCCCGGGCCTACGGCGCCGGTGACGGCCTGCGCTGGGTGCCGGCTCCGGCAGGCTGACCCCGGACGCCGGGTTTAGTGGGAGCGTACTGGAGCAATTGCAAAAAGCCCTTGCCCGTTTCCCGCGCCCGACCTACGGTGGACCCATGGCTGCCTCCCCCTCTGCCTCAGCGACCCGCCCCTCCGCACCGATCCGCGTCTCGACGAACACGCCGAGCGTCGTGCTGGCGGACGTGTTCTCGTACGGCTACGCCGCGGTGGTGATCCTCGCGACGCTCCAGTTCGACCTGCAGTTCGAGCTCTGGCAGGGCGTCGCCGCGATGGTGCTCTTCCTCATGCTCCGCGGCGTCGCACACGAGCTGCGCAAGGACGCGCGACGCGCAGCGCTTCGTGAGGCGCGACGCCTGACGGCGCTGCGCGCGCAGTCACCGTCGCGGTGGAGCGTCGAGCAGCGCGACGGCCTGGGCCGCCGGGTCGATGCCGGCGCCTGATCGGCACCGACGCCGCCCGACGGGCGGTCCGGGTCACCCGGCCTCGTCCTCGGGGCCGCCGGCGAGCAGCGTGTACATGCTGCGCCGAGCCTCCTCGAGGATGACGAGCGCGGCCTCCTGCTGCGAGGCCGACCCCGCGTGGGCCACCTGCTGCGCCGCAGCGGCGACGAGCATCGTCGCGCGTCCGAGGCGCCGGTGCGGGTCCAGCTCCTCGTCGCCCACCGGCTCCCACGGTGCCGGCTCGTCCGCGGATGCGGCGACCGCCTCGCGGCCTGCGTCGGTGAGCGAGTAGCTGCGTCGACCGTCAGCCTCCTCCGCGCGAACCAGGCCCTCGTCGGCGAGCTGCTCGAGCGTGGGGTAGACGCTGCCCGCGCTCGGGCTCCAGCGTCCCTCGCTGCGACGCTCGAGCTCCTGCATGAGGGCGTAGCCGTGGCGCGGCTCCTCGGCGAGCAGGCGGAGGAGGGCGGTGCGGGTCTCGCCGCGGCGACGCCGCCGTGCAGGCCCGCGACCGCGACCGCCGAAGCCGCCCGGCCCGCCGAACCCGCCACCCGGACCACCAAACCCGCCTGGTCCGTGCATGTGCGGGCCGTGGTGCATCCGCGCGTGCAGCGCGGCGTGTGCGTCGCCGTGTCCGGCGTGGCGCAGGCGCTCCCCGAGTGCGGCGCTGCCGGGGTGGAGGTGGTGGCCCCCGTGATCATGGTGCTGGCACATGTGTGCTCCCTGCTGTGTCGCTCCCTATCGGGAGCTATTACGATATATCGTAACGTGTCGCACGGAAGAGTCAAATCCGGGCGCGCAGTATCGGTGACTGGAACGTTGGTCTCCGTGAGGAGGACGTTCGTTGCACTCACCGAGGTGTGGGGGGCGCAGGATCGGTGACTGGAACGTTGGTCTCCGTGAGGAGGACGCGCGTTGCACTCACCGACGTGCGGGTGGGGTGCGCCTCAGCGGAAGTGGCAGATGACGATCGTGCCGGCGCCGGCCCGCAGCGGGCGGCGCGGGCGCACGAGGACGTGGTACTCGTCCGCCGTGAACTCGGAGGCCTCGCCGTTGACCTCGACGCGCCGCAGCGCGGCGTCGGCGCGCAGCTCGATCGGAAGCGTGGCGACGTCCTCCGTGCCCTCGTTCACCACGAACCAGGTCTCCCGCCGCGCCTCGCGGACCACGCGCGTGCGCAGCTGCGCCCCGACGTTGGTGCCGAGGTTGGCGGCGACCGTCTCGGCCTGCGAGGGGTCGGCTGTGGGCGTGGTGGGGGTGGTGGGGTCGGTCATGGGCGGCAACCCCGGCAGGTGCCCGGGCACCATGGTTTGTACAGGGCGGATGGCCCGGGCGCAATGCGATCCGGCAGCAGGGGTGGCGTGCCCGCCCGCGCAGGTGGCCGCAGGTGACCGCGCGCCGGTAGGATTGCGCAGGATGCCTCCCTCGCTCCCCACCGATCCGGCCCTGGCCGGGCGCGCCGGCACGGTGCGTCGGGTGCGCCGCCTCCTCGACGACTCGGGGGCGTCCCTCACCGGACGCCGGGTGCTCGCGTTGTGCTCGGGCGGGATCGACTCGGTCGTGCTCGTGTCCGTGCTGTCGCAGCTGCCGCGGGGCGCCGCGCCGCGTGAGCTGACGGTGTTGTGGCTCGATCACGCGCTGCGCGCCGACGTGTCCGCGGAGCGGGCCGCAGCCGAGGCAGCCGCCCACCACGCCGGCGCCGTGTTCTTCGAACGTCGCGCGGACGTGTCGCTCGCGCTGGGCGCCGGCGGCACCGAGGCCGCCGCCCGCGCGTGGCGGTACGAGCAGGCCGCGGCGCTCGCCGCCGAGCTCGAGTGCAGCGTGGTCGCGACCGGGCACACGGCGAGCGACCAGCTCGAGTGCGCCCTCCTGGCCCTCGCCGGCGTGACGGGGTCGGGCGAGGTCGACGCGATGCCCGTCGCCCGCCCGCTGGCCCCCGGCGTCCAGCTCGTCCGACCGCTGCTGTCGATCTCGCGCTCCGAGGTCGAGGACTACGCCCGCGAGGCCGGGCTCGGCGCGGCCGAGGACCCCACCAACGCGCAGCCCGAGGCGCACGTCCGCAACGCGATCCGCCACCACGTCGTGCCGCCCCTGCTCGCCGCACACCCCGGCGCCGGCGCCGCCATCGTTCGTGCGGCGACCCGCGCCCGCGGCGAGCGCGAGGCCTCCGTCGCCCTCGCCGACGCACTGCTCCAGGCATGGGGCGTGGTCACCCCGGGGGGCCCCGTCACCCACCTCGACGTGCGCGCCCTCGCCCCGCTCCCGGCAGGGGCACGCCGCGAGCTGCTCGCCCGGTGGCTCGTCGCGATCGGCCTCGGCCGCGACCTGTCGACGCGCATCGTGGACGCCGTCGACGGGCTCGCCACCCTCCCCGACGGTGCTCCCACCGCCTCCGTCGACCTGCCGCGCGGCGCCTGCGTGCGACGCGACGGGTACCATCTGGCCCTGGTCCCCTCCCACCCCACACACGAGAGGCCCCCCTCCCCGTGATCACGCCCAGCTCCCCGTTCGCTCCCTTCGACGACGTGCTCATCGCCCCCGACCGGCTGCGCGCGCGCATCGTCGAGCTGGGTGCCCAGATCACGAAGGACTACGAGGGCTCCAACCTGCTGCTCGTCGGCGTGCTGAAGGGGTCCGTGTTCTTCATGGCCGACCTCGCGCGCGCCATCGACCTGCCGCTCGAGATGGACTACATGGCCGTCTCCAGCTACGGCAACGCCACCGAGTCCTCGGGCGTGGTGCGCATGCTCAAGGACCTCGACGCGCCGATCGCCGGCCGCGACGTGCTCATCGTCGAGGACATCGTCGACTCCGGCCGCACGCTCTCCTACCTGATCGAGCTGCTCCAGCAGCGTGGCCCGGCCAGCATCGAGGTGTGCGCCCTGCTGACCAAGCCCGAGCGCGCCGAGGTCGACGTCGACGCGCGCTACGTCGGCTTCGAGATCCCGAACCGGTTCGTGGTGGGCTACGGCCTCGACTACGCCGAGCGCTACCGCAACCTCGAGTACATCTGCTGCCTCGACGAGGCGAACCTGCCGACGATCGAGCCCGCCCGCACCCGGTCGCAGGTCGAAGAGGGCCACCCGGCCTGAAGCGCTGCGCGCTCAGCCGGTGACGTAGACGAGCCCGTCCGCGTCGATCGCCGGCACGCCCGACGCCCGGATGGCGTCGGCCCATCCGCCCGCACCCTCGTACGCCTGGTGCTCGGAACCGTGGTCCGCCGTGACGGTGACGAAGGTGGAGTCCAGCTCGCCGCGCCGTTCGAAGGCGTCGAGCACGCGCCCGAGCTGCCGGTCGCCCTCTCGCAGGGCCCGCCGCGCCATGTCGTGCTGGGGGCCGAACACGTGCCCCATGTCGTCGGTCAGGCCCAGCTCGAGCATCGTGAACTTCGGGTCGTAGCCCGCGCCGATGTGGTGCACGACGGTGGAGGTCGACGCGTGCTGCGTCGTGGAGCCCGACAGGTAGTCGGGGTTGGCCGCCCGCGCCGCCTCGTCGAGCACGCCCGCGCCGCGCCGGATCTCGGCCAGCGTCCCGAACGTGTGTCGAGCCAGCCGCACGATGCCCTGCCCGTCGAGCGGCGCGAAGGTCGCCCCGCGCGCCTGCGGCGTGCCCACCCCGAACGTGTGCGTGCCCGGGCCGAACGTGCGCGTCGCACCTTCGAAGAGGGTCTCCACCCGGTCGTCGAGCAGCCCGTCGGAGTTCATCACGCGTGACTGGCCCTGGGCGGCGGTGGTGTGCAGCACCGACCGCTCGCGGTCCAGGTACACGTTGCCGAGCACGCCATGACGCCCCGGCCCTGCGCCGGTGATGAGCGTCGCGTGCCCGGGCCACGTCACGCTCGGGAACTCCGCCAGTGCGCCGTGGTCGAAGCGCGCGCCCCGGGCGGCGACGCGTGCCACGTTCGGCAGCCGTCCGGCGTCGAGCTCCTCGCGCAGCACCTGCGCGTTGGTGCCGTCGAACACCACCGTCAGCGCGCGCTGGGCCCGCACCGCGTCGGCGGCGGCGCCGCCACCCGAGATGTGGCCGAGCAGCGAGCGGCCCTCCTGCCCACGCAGCCGTGCGCCCGTCGCCGCGTCGACCGGGTTGATCCCGATCGCCTCGGCGATGGTCGGGGCGATGTCCATGAGCCGCACCGGCTCGTCCACCCGCGTGCCCGCCGCCACGCCGGGCCCCGCCATCACGAGCGGCGCGCGCGACTGCGTGACGTCCGCGTTGCCGTGGTAGCCGCCCGCCCCGATCGCTCCGTGGTGCGCCATCGCCGGCACGGCGCTGCCGCGCGGCACGTAGAGCAGGTCGGCGGAGTCCTCGTGGTCGAAGTGGCTCGCGATGCGGCGCACCGCGTCCGGCCACTGCTGCAGCTCGTCGCGGACCGGCAGCTCGACGCCTCCCGCCGCCGCGGCCTCCGCCGCGACCGTGTCGAGCGCCCGCGGATCGGCCCGCTCGATCGGCACGGAGCCGACGTGGTCCTCGAGCTGGTAGCCCACGGTGCCGTCCGCGTCGCGCCAGCGCGTGAACCGCACCACGCCCTCGCGGCTGCGCACCTCGAATGCGCCGTCGCGCGCCGTGGTCGCCACGAAGGCCGTGCCCGGTGCCACGACGAGGTGGTCGGCGAGCGTCGCGACCTTGCCGGCGTCCACGGGCCCGCGCCCGGCTCGCACCACGTCGCGCGGCGGGTACACCGTCGCGGTCGACGGCATCGGCCGGAAGGTCGCCTCGAACGAAGCGGGGATCGCCCCGAGCAGCGGCGTCGACTCGTACGCGCCGCGATTGACGGATGCGTTGGCGCCGCCCTTCGCCAGCGCCGCCGTCGACTCGAACGGTCCGACCACGTGCGTCGCCGCGATCCGCGCCAGCCCCGTCCCGCCCGCCGCTGCGCCGACGCCGATCGCCGCGCC
>JAOPYS010000238.1 GCA_025964465.1 Thermoleophilia bacterium | reverse complement strand
GACGTGGCGCACGCCGACGACAGCGACGTCGCCGCCCAGCTCGAGGCGCTCGCACGGATCGTGACCCGCGCCACCGACAGCGACTCGGCGGTCGTCCGCGTGCGCGACGCCGCGGGCCGGTTCCTCGAGACGCGCGCCGTCGTCTCGAGTCACGGTGACGCGGTGGCGGACGCGATCGGCACGCGCACGATGCTGCTCGACGAATCCGGGGCCGTCCCCACCTCGTCCCATCCCGGGGCGGGGCGCGCCGACGAGCGCCTCGGCGGCGGGACGAGCCGCGAGGCCATCGGGCGTCGCCTGCGCTCCGCATCGACGTCCACGCCGTCGGACCTCGACCTCGACGGGCAGGGCCGCGACGCGCTCGACGCCGCCCGCGTGCGCGCCGACCTCGACCCGGCGGAGGTCGGGCACGGCGAGCACGAGCTGATCGGGCTCGATGGGCCGCCCACCACGTGGTCGTCCGCGGGGCAGCGCATCCTGCGCGAGCTCTCCGCGCGCACGGTCGCCTCGTTCCCCATCGCTTCCCGGTACGGGCGCACGTCCGTGCTCTACGTCGTGCGCACCACGGCGCGCCCCTTCGACGACGCCGACCGCGCGTGCATCCGCATCGTCACCGCCCACGCCCAGCACGTCGTGGACCGCCACGTCTCCCAAGGCCAGACCGAGCGTGCCATCGACGCAGCCCGCAACGCCGTGCGCCTGCTCGGCGAGGCCCTCGTCGCGGGCGTGCGCACCGAGCGCACCCTGCGCTTCCTCCCGCGCCTCTTCCACGAGATGTTCGCCAGCCAGGGCGTGCGCACGTGGCGCCGCGATCGCGCCGGGGTGCTCACGCTCGTCGCCGGCGCCGGCTCCTACGAGGGCAAGGGCGCCTCCGACGCGCTGCTCGGCGCGCTCGAGCGCCCGCTGCAGCTCGAGCTGGACACGAGCACGCGCCCACACACCGCTGCCATCGCGATCGAGGCCTACGGCGACGCGCGCATCGGCGTGGAGTTCCAGCTGGCCGGCGAGCGCACGCTCGGGGTGGAGGAGCAGCGCCTCGCCGTCGACGTGGCGTCGCGCATCCAGGAGGCGCTCTACAGCGCGGGTCAGGCCGCCGCCCAGCAGCTCCAGCTCGAGCGCGTCCGCGCGCTCGGGGAGGTCGTGGCCACCTCGCACGAGCAGCTCTCCGAGCAGCACGTGGTCGACACGGTGCTGTCGCAGGTGCCCGAGCTCTACGGTGCCCGCGGCGCCGCCGTGTTCATCGTGGACGAATCCGGCACGCTCGAGTGCCGCGGCTCGCTCGACCTGCCACCGCCCGTGCTCGCGGCGTTCGAGGGCACGCGCGGCTGGGTGCCGGACGCCGCCGGCGACGAACGTGCGGCGGTCATCGCCGTGCAGCGCGCCGGGTCGGACGAGCGCATCGGCGAGCGCCTGCGCTCCGTGGTCACGGCGGAGGGGCTCGCCGACCACGCCGCGGCGCTCGTGCCGCTCTCCGGCCGCGAGCAGACGCTCGGGCTGATCCTGCTGACCTTCGCCGGCGAGCTGCCCGCGGAGTTCGCGGACGAGGCGACCGCCGGCCGCGACGGCACGCTCGCCGCGTTCGGTCGCCACCTCGGCTCGGCCCTGCTCAACGCCCGCTCCTTCGAGCGCGAGCGCATCATGCGCGACCGCGGCGAGCGCCTGCTCGACGCCGAGCGCGAGAACTCGCGCCAGGTGCGCGCGCTCCACGAGGTGTCACGCGCCTTCGCCAACTCGTTGTCGTTCGAGGAGACGCTCGACGCCGCCGCCGAGGCGATGGCCGAGCGCCTCGACGTCGACGCCGTGTGGATCCGCACGCTCGACGACCGCGGCGACTCGATGCTGCTGCGCGCCTTCCATGCCTCCTACCCGGAGCTCGCCGGGGCGCTCGAGCGCATGGTCGCGGCGCCCGAGTCGCGCGAGGACCCGATCACCGTCGAGGTGGTGCAGTCACGCCGCGCGGTGCTCATCACCGACCCCGACGAGGAGCAGTGGGCCAAGAGCGAGCTGATCCGCCGCCTGCGCCCGTTCCTGCAGCGCGGTTCGACGATCGCCGTGCTGCCGATGATGCGCCCCGGCAGCTCCACCGAGGACGTCATGGGCACGCTCGTGATGCTGGCCATCGACCCGGCGCACGCGCTGACCTACGACAAGGTCGACATCGCGACGAGCGTCACCGACCAGGCGGCGCTCGCGCTCGACAACGCGCGCCTGTACCAGCAGCAGAAGAGCTTCGCGGAGATCATCCAGGAGAGCCTGCTGCCGCGGCGCCTGCCCGACGTGCCCGAGATCGACTACGGCGTGCTGTATCGCAGCGCGGTCGTGGGCGGTGACGCGCCGCAGATCGGCGGCGACTTCTACGACTTCCTGGAGCTGGAGGACGGCCGCCTGGCCATGGCCCTCGGCGATGTCACCGGCAAGGGCGTGCAGGCCGCGGCCGACACCGCGATGACCAAGTACGTGTTCCGTTCGCTCGCCCGCGAGCACCCGAGCCCCGCGAGCTTCCTGCGCCACGCCAACGAGGTCGTCTGCGACGAGATCTCCAGCGGCAAGTTCGTGACGCTGTTCTACGCGGTGATCGATCCGATCCGCGGCACGTTCGTCTGTGGCAATGCCGGTCACCCCGAGCCGAAGCTGCTCTTCCCGGGTGGCACGGTGCGCGCCGACGGATCGGTCGTGCCGGAGTTCGAGCCGGAGATCACGAGCATCGGGATGGAGGGCCTCGCCCTCGGCATCCTCGGCGACCAGGACTACGAGCAGAAGGAGTACACCTTCCCGCCCGGTTCCTCGCTCGTGGTCTACACCGACGGCGTGGTGGAGGCGCGGCGCGAGGGGCGCCTGTACGGGCAGTTCCGCCTCGAGCGACGGATCCTCGAGGAGGCGGGCGGCGGCGCCGGGCAGATCGCGTACTCGATCTACGAGGACTGCCACGCCTACGCCGAGAACGGCCTCAACGACGATGTCGCGATCGTCGTCGTGCGCCACGTGCCGCAGCACTGACAGCGGGTCACAGCGAGCCGCGCGGCGCGATCCACTCCGTCGGCTGCCCGGTGATGGAGGCGATGACGTCGAAGTCGGAGTCGTAGTGGAGCACGATGGCCCCGACCGATTCCGCGGCGGCAGCTACGACGAGGTCGTTGATCCCGACCTGTCGGTGGTGGAGAGGTCCTCGATCCGCGAGGAACTGCCACACATCGACGGCACGCTCCCACACCTGCGGCGATGTCTCGATCCGCGGAAGGGCGCCGAGGGACTCGCGGAGGCGCCGGAACTCCGACGCATCACGGCTGGTGTACAGCAGCTCACCTTCCACGGGGCGACACGACGCCACCGACGCTGCACGGACGAGCCGTGCGAAGCGTCCCGAGACCCCGGGCGCACGCCGGTGCACCCATGCGCTGGTATCGGCCACGTGCGTGATCACGACACACCCACATCCGGCGGTCGGCCGACCGAGCGCTTCCGCTCGATCCGGGCGAGTTCAGCGGCTTCGATCTCGTCGTTGGTGACGCCGTTGAAGTCCCACTCCAGGAGCCGCTCGACGTGGAATCGGCGGATCACGTCGTCCAACGCCGCGTGCACGGTCGCGGTGGCGTTCTCCGTGCCCAGCACCTCCTGGGCCTGTGCCACGAGGTCGTGGTCGATGTTCATCGTCGTCCGCCGTGCAGCCATGTCGACCACCTCCATGCATATCGTAGCACCGAGATCGTATGCATCCGGTCGGACGCCTAGAGTGTCGCCATGCCCGATGCCGACCTCAGCCGCGTGCGCCTCCTGCGTGTGGTCGTGCTGGCCAGCGGCACGGCGACGATGGCGCTGCAGATGTGCGCCGTGCGGCTGCTCGCCCCGTGGGTGGGCGCCAGCATCGTCGTGTGGTCGACGATCATCGGGCTGTCGCTGCTGGCGATGTCGGTCGGGTACGCGGCTGGCGGGCGGCTGGCCGACCGCAGCATGGACGGGCGCGCGCTGGCCCGCACGCTCACCCTCGCGGCGGTGCTCGTCGCGGCGGTGCCGGCCGTGGCACCGGCGCTGTTGCCGCACGTGACGCTCGGGGCCCAGGGCGCGCGCGCCGACCTGGTCGGCAGTGCCATCGGGTTCGGGGCGCTCTTCCTGGCGCCGGCGATCCTGCTCGGCGTCACGCCGCCGTATGCGATCCGGCTCGCCCTCGCGCGGGTCGACGACGCGGGGCGCACCGCGGGGCGCCTGTACGCCCTCTCGACGGTCGGGTCGATCCTGGGCACGCTGCTCGCTGCCCTCGTGCTCGTGCAGTGGGTCGGCACGCGGGTCACCTTGGGCGGCATCGCCATCCTGCTGCTCGTGGGCGCCGACGCCGCTCGTCGCGTGCGGGGCCTGGCCGGACCCGACGCGACGGATGCGGCGGTGGTCCGTGCGCCAGAACTCGCCGCGGGCTCCGACGCAGCGGTCGTCGGCATCCGCTTCGCCACGGTCGTCGTGCTCGTGGAGGGCGCGGCGCTCATGACGACCGAGCTCGCGATCGCACGGCTCGTGGCGCCGTTCTTCGGGACGAGCCAGGCCGTGTGGGCCGTGATCATCGCGACGGTCATGGGCAGCATCGCGCTGGGGTCGCGCATCGGGGGACGGCTGGCGGATCGCCTT
>JAOPYS010000216.1 GCA_025964465.1 Thermoleophilia bacterium | reverse complement strand
CGGCGCTGCGCCGGCGACCGCACCCGCACCGGGCGCGCAGCCGGCGCCGCCCACCTCCGGTGGTGGAGCCTCGGGTGCACCGACGGTCGATCCGCACGCGGGCCACGTCGCTGCGTGACCCGCGCCCGGACCGCGTCGCCGCTCAGTCCTTGGGGTTGAACTCCAGCGCGCAGGAGTTGATGCAGTAGCGCTCGCCCGACGCGCCCGGACCGTCCGGGAAGACGTGCCCCAGGTGGCCGTCGCAGTTGGCGCAACGCACCTCCGTGCGGCGCATGCCGAGCGTGTTGTCCTCGATCAGGCGCACGTGCTCGGCGTTGGCCGGGTCGGTGAAGCTGGGCCAGCCGCTGCCGCTCTCGAACTTCGTGCCGCTCTCGAACAGCTCGGTGCCGCAGCCGGCGCAGGTGAACGACCCGTCGCGGTGCTCGTTCAGCAGCTGCCCGGTGCCCGGTCGCTCCGTGCCGTGCTCGCGCAGGACGTGGTACTGCTCAGGGGTGAGCTCGGACTTCCACTCGTGGGCCGGCTTCTGGATCTTGGGGGTCATCGGGATCGCCTCCGTGTCGGTTCGTGCCTCTGACCAGAGGATACGCACGGTCCGCAGGATGCGATGTCGGCCACCCGACATTGGGTGGGGGCGCGTCGAATCTCAGTCGAACAGCGCCGCGGCGACCTTGGCGGCGCGCGACCCGTCCAGCTGCGCGAGCCGGTCCAGCACGGTGCGGATCTGCGTGGGGTCGTCGACCATCACGCCGATCTCGCGGCCGAGCCTCGGCGCGCCGTTCTGGCCGAGGCCGCGATGGGTGAACGGCGCCGTCATGATGATCATCCGCGGACCGTCGGCCGTCTGCGCCACTACGACGTTGCCGTGCAGGCCGATGCCCGTGGGGTCGTCGTCGATGCGCTTGACGTTCGCGCCGACCTCCTCCGCCGCCGCCTTCGCCGGCTTCCACCGCTGCGTCCCGCCGGTGGCGTCGATGCGCAGCGAACCACCCGCCGCGTCGGCCGCCTCCGCGAAGCGTCGCACGACCTTGTGCTCGTTGAGCACCTTGGTGGCGATGTAGGCGTCGCCCGTGGTCGCGTCGGCGAGGCCCTTGATGCCGTTGCGCAGGTGCAGCACGCCGTTGGCCGGATCGTTGAGCAGGTACCCGGCCTCCGCCGCGGCGTCGGCCGCGGCCACGATCCGGTCCCGGTCGCCCGAGGCGCCGGCGCGCGTCAGCTCGTCGAGCAGCGCCGAATCGGGGGGGTTCGCCTCGACGAGGAAGTCGAGCTGCGGTTTCGCGGAGTGTTCTCGCGTGAGCCCGGAGGTCGACAGCAGCGAGTGGTCGGCGTCGATCGTCGTGAGCTTGGTGTGGACCTTCCACGCCTCGGTGCCGTGCGGGGAGACGTGGAACTGCGGGGGCGTCTCGAACCTGCCCAGGCCGAGCATCTCCGCGTCGGCGAGCATCGTCCCGGAGACGCCGCGCTCGGCGGCGTCGCGTGCGGCACCCACGACGCCCGGGTCGGTGAAGGCGAAGTGCTCGCCGACGATGCTGTGCGACGCCTCGCCGATGGCCTCGGCGACGCGTGCGATCACCACGTCCGAACTCGACGCCAGGACTCGAATTCCCTGTGCTGCGCGTGGTAGGTCCACGTACCGTCCCCCCATCCCTCTCGCCAGAGCGTCGGGATCCGACCCGCGTCGGTTGCAGTCGGGTCCGCCGGGGGCGTCTTCACGGCAGCTTCACCGTCCCTTCACGGGAGGCTCACGCGCCGCGGATACGTTCACCTCGATGAGGTCGGACCGCGAGCGAGGACACGACATGCAGACGACGAAGGTCGAACGAGATCGAAGCCGGTGGGTCACCAACGGGGCGTGTGCCGCTCTGGTGGCGGTCATAGCGGTGTTCACCGCGGCGTGCGGCGAGGACACGAGCGGTGGCGGCGGCTCGTCCAAGGACGGGAAGACGATCACCGGGTCGGTCACCGCCGACGGCTCCAGCACCGTGTTCCCCCTGTCGCAGGCCGTGGCGGAGGAGTTCCGCAACGAGCAGGGCAAGGTAGAGGTCTCGGTCGGCTCGTCGGGCACGGGCGGCGGCTTCGAGAAGTTCTGCCGCGGCGAGACGGACATCTCCAACGCGTCGCGCCCCATCAAGGACGAGGAGAAGGCGGCCTGCAAGAAGGGCGGCGTGGAGTACGTCGAGCTTGGCGTGGCCACCGACGGCGTGTCGGTCGTCGTGCCCAAGGACAACGACTTCGTCGACTGCCTCACGCTCGCGCAGCTGAAGCAGGTCTGGGCCCCGAAGAGCGCGGTCAAGAACTGGAAGGACGTCGATCCGTCCTTCCCGGACAAGGAGCTCACGCTCTACGGCCCCGGCACGGACTCGGGCACCTTCGACTACTTCACCGAGCAGGTGAACGGCGAGGAGGGCGCGAGCCGCAGCGACTACACCGCGAGCGAGGACGACAACGTGCTCGTCCAGGGCGTCGCGGGTGACGAGGGCGCGCTCGGCTACTTCGGGCACGGCTACGTCGTCGAGAACAAGGACAAGGTCCGCGCGGTGCAGGTGGACGGCGGCGACGGGTGCGTCGAGCCGACCACCGACACGATCACCGACGGCACGTACAAGCCGCTGGCGCGACCGTTGTTCACCTACGTCGCCAAGAAGGCCGCGAGCAAGCCGGCGGTGAAGGCGTTCGTGGACTTCGAGCTCGCGCACGCGAAGGAGCTGTCGGGCGACGTCGGCCTCGTGGCCGCGCCGGACGACACGATCGCCACGTCCACGGACGACTGGAAGACGTTCGCGAAGGACGCCGCGGCATGACGTCTCGGTCACTGACACGGCGGCGACGCCCCGGCGAGGCCCTGGTGACGGGGTTGCTGGCGGCGTGCGCCGCCGTGTGCGTGGCCACCACGTTCGGCATCGTGGTGACCCTCGGCACGGAGACGGTCGAGTTCCTGCGGCGCGTGCCGCTGCACGACTTCCTGTTCGGCACGCGCTGGGCGCCGACGTTCGCCGACGCGTCGTTCGGGGTGCTGCCGCTGCTGTCGGCGACGCTGGTGGTGACCGGCATCGCGCTCGTCATCGCCGTGCCGGTCGGGCTGGCCACGGCGATCTACCTGTCGGAGTACGCGCGACCGCGCGTGCGGCGGATCCTCAAGCCGACGCTCGAGCTGGTGGCCGGCGTGCCCACCGTGGTGTTCGGCTATTTCGCGCTGACCTTCCTCACGCCGAACGTGCTGCAGCCGCTCATCCCCGGCACCAAGGTCTTCAACGTCCTGGCCGCGGGCATCGTGATCGGCATCATGGTGGTGCCGCTGATCGCGTCGATCGCGGAGGATGCGATGCGCGCCGTGCCCACGTCGCTGCGGGAGGCGGCGTACGGGCTGGGCGCGGTGCGGCGCACCGTGTCGACGAAGGTGGTCGTACCGGCCGCGTTCTCGGGCATCGCCGCGGGCGTGCTGCTTGCGGCATCCCGTGCGATCGGCGAGACGATGGTGGTCGCGGTCGCGGCCGGCCAGATGTCGCAGTTCGCCTCCGACCCGCGTGAGCCGGCGCAGACGATGACCGCGTACATCGTCCAGGTGTCACTCGGTGACACCCCGGCGGGCAGCACTGCGTACCTGACGATCTTCGCGCTCGGCGCGGCACTGTTCGTGATCACCTTCGGGCTCAACCTCGTGGCCGTGCGCCTCGTGGCCCGCGTGCGGGAGGCATATGAATGAGCGGGCTCGCGGTGCCACACCAGGACGTTGAGGGCGGCATGCCGCGGGGCGTGCGCGCGCGCCTGCGTGCCGACCGTCGGCCGCTCGAGCTGGTGTTCACGCTCCTGCTCCTGCTCTCGGTGCTGTCGGGCGTGGTGACGCTGCTCGTGCTGCTGGTGGATGTCGCGCGCGACGGCGTCGGCAGCCTCGACGCTGGGTTCCTGACGTCACTCGATTCGCGGTTCCCGGAGAAGGCGGGCATCATGCCGGCGCTCATCGGGACGCTCTGGCTGATGTTCCTCGTGGCGGCGTTCACGCTGCCGCTCGGCGTCGGGGCTGCCGTCTACCTGCACGAGTTCGCGCCGCGGGGGCGGGTCACGCGGTTCATCGACCTCAACGTGGCCAACCTCGCGGCGGTGCCGTCGGTGGTCTACGGGCTGCTCGGGCTGGCCGTCTTCGTCCGCGGTGCGGGGCTCGGGCGCTCGGTCATCGCCGGTGCGCTGACGCTCACGCTGCTGCTGCTCCCCATCGTGGTGGTGGCGTCGCGCGAGGCGCTGCGGGCGGTGCCCGATTCGATCCGCCAGGCCTCGTACGGGGTGGGCGCCACGCGGCTGCAGACGGTGCGCGGCCAGGTGCTTCCGGCCGCGGTGCCGGGCATCATGACGGGGCTCATCCTGGGCCTCTCGCGGGCGATCGGGGAGACGGCGCCGCTCATCACGCTCGGCGCGCTGACCTACGTCAGCTTCGTGCCGCACAGCCCCAACGACCGCTTCACCGCCATCCCGATCCAGGTGTTCAACTGGGTGTCGCGGCCGCAGGTGGAGTTCCAGCACGTCGCGGCCGCGGGCATCCTCCTGCTGCTCGGGGTGCTGCTGGCAATGAACGGTGTGGCCATCTGGATCCGATCGAGGTATGAGCGAACATGGTGAGCATGCAGACACAGGTCCTCGACGAGATGCCCCCGAGCCTCCCCACGGGCCCGAACGTGCTCGAGCTGCGCTACGTGGCCGTGTCGTACGGTCCGAAGGTGGCGATCGAGCACGTGACGCTCGACGTGCCGCACCGCGCGATCACCGCGTTCATCGGGCCGTCGGGGTGCGGCAAGAGCACGCTGCTGCGCACGCTCAACCGCATGAACGACCTGACCCCGGGGGCGGAGGTGCGCGGCAGCATCCGCTACCACGGCACCGACCTGTACGGGCACGACGTCGACCCCGTGCTGGTGCGGCGAGCGATCGGCATGGTCTTCCAGAAGGCGAACCCCTTCCCCAAGTCGATCCGCGACAACGTGGCGTTCGGCCTGAAGGTCGCGGGGATGACGGACGACCTGGACGGACGGATCCAGCGGGCGCTCGAGGGCGCGGCGCTGTGGGACGAGGTGAAGGACGACCTCGGGCGCAGCGCCTACGCGCTGTCGGGCGGGCAGCAGCAGCGGCTGTGCATCGCGCGAGCGATCGCCACGGAGCCTGACACGATCCTCATGGACGAGCCGTGCTCGGCGCTCGACCCGATCGCCACCGCGCGCATCGAGGAGCTGATGCGCGAGCTGCGCGAGCGCTTCACGATCGTGATCGTCACGCACAACATGCAGCAGGCGGTCCGCGTGAGCGACCGCACCG
>JAOPYS010000157.1 GCA_025964465.1 Thermoleophilia bacterium | reverse complement strand
ACGCCCTTCGTCCGGCGCATCTCGTCGACGGTCGACTGCTCGACGGTGCCGATGCCCGAGGAGAGCGTGGTCGTGTTGAAGACGGTGATGTCAGCGCCGAGCACCTCGTCGATCTGGTGGTCGATGGTCGCCTGCAGCGAGGCGTAGAAGACCAGCACGAGGGAGGCGAGGGCGAGGCCGATCATCAGCGCCGAGGCAGTGGTCGCCGAGCGCGCCCGGTTGCGCAGGACGTTGCCGGTGGCGAGGCGCCCGGCGGTGCCGTGACCGAGCACGAGGGCGAACACCTTGGTGACGGGGACGATGAAGATGCGCGAGAGCAGCGCGATGCCGATGATGGCTATGGCGAAGCCGCCGCCGATGCTCGACAGCACGTGCGACACGGACGCATCGTCACCCGCGGAGAACCCGAGCCCGACGAGGCCGCCGCCGACGAGCAGCATGACGGTGCCGACGGCCGGGGCCTTCCAGCCGCGACCGGCGAGCGCCGAGTTCGTGCGCAGCGCCTCGAGCGGCGACAGGCGCGACGCGCGCCACGCGGGGACGATGCACGCGACCATCGTGACGACGAGGCCGACCGCGTACGAGGCGATGACGGTGCGCGGCGCCAGCGTGAACGGGCCGTCCGGGAACCCGCCCCCGGATGCGTGGTTGATGATCGCGCGGAGCAGGTTGGCGAGCCCGAACCCCGTCACGATCCCGAGCGTCGACGCGACGAGCCCCGTGACGAACGCCTCGATGGCGACGATGCCCATGATCTGTCGACGACCCGCCCCGATGGCGCGCAGGAGCCCGAACTCGCGGGTGCGCTGCCCGACGAGGATGGTGAACGTGTTGAAGATCACGAAGGCGCCGACGAAGACCGCGACGGCCGCGAAGCCGAGGATGAAGCTCTGCAGGGTCGAGAGGAAGCTCGTGTCGATCGAGTCGGTCTGCTCCTGCGTGAACTCCTCGCCCGTGATGACGTCGTAGTCGGCCCCGAGGCGCTGCTTGATGCGCCGCTTGAGGGTCTCCTGCGTCACGCCCGAGCGCGCCTGCACCTCGATCGCGGTGAAGCGGTCGCCCATGTCGAGCAGCTGTTGCACGCGCGCAGTCTGGAAGACGGTGATCGACGCGCCGTTGAGGTTGCCGGACGAACCGAACCGGACGGCGCCCGAGATGCGGAACGTGTCGGACTTGCGCCCGCCCTGGATGAGCACGCGGACCTTGTCGCCCACGTGGTACTTGCCGCGCTTCAGCGTCACCTCGTCGAGCATCACCTCGTCGGCCTTCGGGGCCCGACCCTTCGTGATGCGCAGCGCGCCGATGTCGGTGGCCTCGGGCACCCAGTTGGCGGCGAAGGTGGGCGCGCCGCCGCCCCCGATCGGCTTGCCGTGCTTGTCGAGGGGCTGCGCACCGAGCTCGAACACGCTGCCGGCCACCGCCTTCACGCCGGACACGTCCTTGATGCGGTCCGCCAGCTCGGGCTCCGCGCCGACCTTGGCGAGGTCGATGGGGACGGAGGCGGGCCCGTTCTTGAGCTGTTCCTGCACGAGGCGCTTGTACTCGGTGCCCTGCACCTGCACGTCGATGCCCTGCGCCGCCTCGGTGAAGAGGGTGTCGAAGCTCGAGCGCAGCGAGTCGGTGAGGAAGAACGCGCCGGACACCATGCCCACGCCGAGCACGACCGCCACGCTGGTCAGGACCAGCCGCAGCTTTCGTGCGAGGACGCCCTTCCATGCGACGTTGAGCACGTCAGGACCCCTGGCCCGCGCGGGCCGACAGGGCGCGCATGCGCTCGAAGACGTCGTCCGCGGTGGGGTGGTCGAGGTGCTCGACGACCTTGCCGTCGAAGAGGAAGAGGACGCGGTCGGCCACGCTCGCCGAGGTAGCGTCGTGCGTCACCATGACGATGGTCTGCCCGTAGTCGTCGACGGCGGCGCGCATGAGCGCGAGCACCTCGGCGCTGGAGGTCTGGTCCAGGTTGCCGGTCGGCTCGTCCGCGAAGATCACGGCGGGGCGGCACACGAGCGCGCGGGCGACCGCGACGCGCTGCTGCTGCCCGCCGGAGAGCTCGGTGGGCGTGTGCTCGAGGCGACCGGTCAGGCCGAGGCGGTCGGTGACCTCCGCGAACCACGCCGGGTCGGGCGACTTGCCGTCGAGGCGCAGCGGCAGCTCGATGTTCTCGCGCGCGGTGAGGGTCTGCACGAGGTTGTAGGCCTGGAAGATGAAGCCGACCTTGCGCCGCCGCAGCTTGGTGAGTGCGGCGTCCTTGAGCTTCTCGAGGGGCTCGCCGCCGATGGTGGCCTCGCCCTCGGTCAGGCGGTCGAGCCCCGCCATGCAGTGCATGAGGGTCGACTTGCCCGAGCCCGAGGGGCCCATGACGGCGGTGAACCCGCCGCGCGGCAGCTCCAGGTCGACGCCGTCGAGGGCCCGCACGCGGGTGTCCCCCTTGCCGTAGACCTTGACGGCCCCGCGCACGGAGGCAGCGGGGCCGTCGAATTCGGCAGTGGTGTTCGCGAGGGAGGTGGCCATGCGGCCACACTAGCGGGTGTCAGCGGTGGGCAAGCGCGGCGATGACCTTGCCGGCCGCTTCCGTGAGCTGCTCCACCGTGCCTGCGCCGATGCGCTTGGTGACCTGGCCGCCGCCCTCGAACGCGCCGCCGCTGCCGACGAAGCGCACGAGGCCCGACGTGGCGTGCTCGCCGTACATGCTGATGCCGTCGATCCCGTGCTGGGCGCCCAGCTTCTCCAGGGCCCCGACGGCTTCGGCCACCGGCCCGGAGGCTTCGGTGACGACCCGCGAGGTCGTGAAGTGCGGCTCGGGGATGAAGGGCAGGTGGAGCATCCCCGTGAACACGTTCGCCGGGTTGTGGATCCCGCGTTCGACCGAGCGCGCCGCGGTGGCGACCCCGCCCTCGACGCTGGTCTGCACTGACCGCTCCACGTAGCTGTTCGCCGCGTGATCGACGTACTGACGGATGGTCATCGACATGGTGGTGCCCCCGGTTATCGTCCCGGCCGTCATCCCCTTCGGCCGCCTACCGGGCTATCGGGGAATCACGCGTTCGCGTTGCGGTTCTTGTCCTTGGCGCGTGCGGAGTGGCGGCTGCCGGCGTGGAGGATCGACTTGCGCAGGCGGATCGCGTCGGGCGTGACCTCGACGCACTCGTCCTCGCGGATGAACTCGAGCGCCTCGTCGAGTGACATCTTGCGCGCGCGGTTCATGCGCACCAGCTCGTCGCCGGTGGCGGAGCGGTGGTTGGTGAGGTGCTTCTCGCGCACGATGTTGACGTCGAGGTCCTCGGGGCGGATGTGCTCGCCCACGATGCGGCCCTCGTACACGTCGTCGGTCGGCTCGACGAAGAGCGTGCCGCGGTCCTCGAGCTTGACGATCGCGTGCTGCGTGGCCGGACCGGGGCGGTCGGCGACGAGCGAACCGCTCTGGCGCAGGCGCAGCTCGCCCATCCACGGCTCCCAGGCATGGAAGGTGGAGTGCAGCTGCCCCGTGCCCTGCGTGGCGGAGAGGAACGTGGTGCGGAAGCCGATCAGCCCGCGCGCCGGGACGTGGAACTGGATGCGGCTCCAGCCGGCGCCGAAGGTGCCCATGTTCACCATGCGGCCCTTGCGGGTGCCCATCAGCTGGGTCACGGCGCCCACGAACTCCTCGGGCACGTCGACCACGGCGAGCTCGACCGGCTCCATGAGCTTGCCGTTCTCGTCCTCCATCGTGAGCACGCGCGGCTTGCCGACGGTGAGCTCGTAGCCCTCGCGACGCATGCTCTCGATGAGCACGGCCAGCTGCATCTCGCCGCGGCCCTGGATCTCCCAGCGGTCCGGCACGCCCAGGTCGTTGAGGCGGATCGAGACGTTGCCGATCAGCTCGCGGTCGATGCGCTCCTTGATGAGGCGCGCGGTGACCTTCTTGCCGCTCAGGCCCGCGAGGGGCGAGTCGTTGATCCGGAATTCCATCGCGATGGCCGGCTCGTCGACGGTCAGGCGCGGCAGGGGGCGCGGGTCCTCGAGGTCGCCGATCGTGTCGCCGATCGTGATGTTCTCGATGCCGGAGATGGCGATGATGTCGCCGGCGCGGGCGCTCTCGCCGGGCACGCGCGTCATCGCCTGCGTGACGAGCAGCTCCACGACCTTGGCGCGGGTGATCTCCACGTGGCCGGCGTCGTCGCTGACCTCGTTGGCCTCGTGCATCCACGCGACCTGCTGACCCTTGCTGATCTCGCCGTTGACGATGCGCAGCAGCGCGATGCGGCCGAGGTAGGGCGACGCGTCGAGGTTGGTGACGAGCGCCTGGAGGGGCGCCTCGGGATCGTAGGAGGGCGCGGGCACCTCCTTGATGAGCATGTCGAAGAGCGGCGTCAGGTCGTCGGCGAGCTGGTCCGGCGCGGGGCCGGCCTTGCCGTCGCGGCCGATCGCGTAGATCGTCGGGATGTCGAGCGCGCTGTCGTCGGCGCCGAGGTCGATGAGCAGGTCGAGCACCTCGTCCACGACTTCGGCGGGGCGGGCGTCGTGGCGGTCGACCTTGTTGACGACGAGCACGATCGGCATGCCGCGCTCGAGCGCCTTGCGCAGCACGAAGCGGGTCTGCGGGAGCGGGCCCTCGGCCGCGTCGACGAGCAGTGCGACGCCGTCGACCATGGCCAGGCCGCGCTCGACCTCGCCCGAGAAATCAGCATGGCCCGGGGTGTCGACGACGTTGATGACGAGGCCGCCGTAGTTCACCGCCGTGTTCTTGGCGAGGATGGTGATGCCCCGCTCCTGCTCCTGGTCCATGGAATCCATGGCGCGCTCGGAGACGTTGGAGTGCGACCCGAACGCCCCCGTCTGGTGGAGCATGGCGTCGACCAGCGTGGTCTTGCCGTGGTCGACGTGGGCGACGATCGCGATGTTGCGGATGTCGTCGCGCGTGGCGCCCGAGTGACCGCGGCCACCGAGGTGGCTGTCGAAATTGTCCTGGGCTGTGGGGGAGGGGGAGGAGGTACTCACCCCGGAAGGGTAGCAGGCCGCGAGCACGTGCCAGCGCGGTTTGGCCCGTCCCGGCCGGGGGTGGGGGTACGGTCGCCCGGTCAGTCGTCGCCGAGCGCCAGCCCGGCGGTGGTGGCGATGGAGTCGGCCTCGTCGTCGTCGAGGTCCACGTCGACGTCCTCGTCGTCGTCGTCCATGTCCTCGGCGAGCTGCTCGTGCACGCCCTCGCCGAACTCCTCGACCAGCTTGGCGCAGAAGGCGTCGAGGTCGTCGGGCGTGCGGCTGGTGACGATGCCCTCGTCCACGTGCACCTCCTCGTCGACCCACGTGCCGCCGGCGTTCTCGATGTCGGTCTTGAGGCTCGGGTAGCTCGTGAGCGTGTGGCCGTCGGCGATGCCCGCCTCGACGAGCATCCACGGTCCGTGGCAGATCGCACCGATCGGCTTGCCCGTCTCGGCGAACGCCTTCACGAAGTCGACGGCGTCCGCGTCCTGCCGCAGCTTGTCGGGGTTGGTCGTGCCGCCGGGCAGCACGAGGCCGTCGAAGTCGGTGGCGAGCGCGGACGAGACCGTCTGGTCCACGTCGAAGGTGTCACCTTCCTCGACGTCGTTGTTGAAGCCCTGGATCGTCCCCGACCTGAGCGACACGAGGGTCAGCTGCGCGCCGGCGTCCTCGAGCGCCTCCCACGGTGCGGTGAGCTCGACCTGCTCCACGCCGTCGGTGGCGAGGAACGCGATGCGCTTGCCTTCGAGCTGGTCGGTCATGTGGGGATCCTTGTGTGGCGTGGGTGTCGTCGGCGGGACGATTCCTCCGACGGTGGGCAGGAAACCTCCATGCCCGAAGCCACCGAGCCCAACGCCTCCGCGTATGCCACCTGGCCCGGCCGCCTCGTCGGGTGGGTCGTGGACTGGCTGGTCATGGCCCTGACGTTCGGGCTGGCGACGATCGTCGTCGCGTTGGTGGTGGCGGTGGCCAGGCCCTCGCACTCGGTCTCGGGCCACCTCGACGGATGGGAGGTCCTGCTCGTCTACGGGGTGCCGTGGATGATCTGGGAGGTGGCGTGGGTCGGGGGGCCGGCGATGGCGAAGCCGGGCCAGCGGATCGCGGGGTTCCGGGTGGAGCGAGTCGGCGGGGGGCGCGTGACCCCGGTGCAGGCGCTCGCGCGCGCCGGAGTCAAGGCGCTCAACATCCCGCTTCGGGGCCTGTTCCTGCTGGCGAGCGCCGCCACCATCGCGGGGAGCCCGCGGCGGCAGGCGGTGCACGACCTGCTCACGGGCACGGTGTGCGTCCCGCGGGGAGTCGCGCCGACCACGCCGCTCGCTGCCGCGGCGTCGGTGGCGGCGGCGCCACCGACCACGACGTTCGAGGACACCGGGGTGCGCGGACCGTTCCTGTAGGCGTGATCGGGGTACGGTCGCGGAGACGAACGATGCAGCGGAGGCACGCGGGTGGAGCAGGTCACATGTCAGGCGTGCCGGGCGAACAACCCGGCCTCGGCCGCGTTCTGCAACTCGTGCGGGGCCGGCCTCCAGCGCGTGCCGGAGGCGCCGGCGCCGCCGGCGACCCCGACGGGGTGGGCGCTCGCGACGGCCGGCATGGACCGCGCGCCCGAGCCGGCGTCGACGGACGAGCTGGCGGGCGACGAGTACGCGTCGTGGTGGGCGCGCCTGGGCGCCGCACTCCTCGACGGGTTCATCGTCGTGTTCGTGTTCGGCCTGATCGCGGGCGGGTCGGCGCTGCTGTGGTGGGCGCTCGACCCGAGCGGGTTCGAGGAGTTCTTCCGGCTCGTGGACGAGGACGACAACGGGGCCGAGTCGGGCATCCTCGGGTTCGGCGTGATCGCGCTGTACCTGCTCACCTACCTGGGGTGGGAGATCGGCTGGACGCGCTCGCGCGGGATGGGCAAGCCCGGGCAGCGCATGGCGGGATTCCGGGTGGCCGACTCCAACCACCTCGGGCGGATCTCCACCGGCAAGGCGGTCGGTCGCTCGTGCTCCAAGCTCGTGGTCAACACGGTCGGCAGCGGCGTGGGATCGCTGGCCACCGCGTTCACCATCGGGCTGTCGGATCGACACCAGGCGGTGCACGACATGATGGCGAGCACGGTGTGCGTGCGCACGTCGGCGCTGCGTCGACGCGGCCTGCTCGGCGGCGGAGCCGCGGCTGATCCGCTGGCGACCTCGCACGCGGTGACGGCACCGGCTCGCGCTGCCGGCAGCGGCGACTCCGGTGCCCTGCCGCGCACCGGTCCCTTCGTGTGAGGCAGGCGCGCGGCGGTGTCAGCCGCGCGTGACGAGGGCGTTGCGCAGGCGGGCGTGGTCGTGGTCGTCGATCGCGCCGGCGTCGCGCCGGGCGTCCAGGTGCGCGAGGCGCTCGGCGATCGACAGCTCGCGGTCGGGGGCGAGCGGGGCCGACCGGTCGACCG
>JAOPYS010000178.1 GCA_025964465.1 Thermoleophilia bacterium | reverse complement strand
GCGGGTTGATCACCCGGCCGACGTCCATCACCGACACGACGCGCGACACGCGCACGCGCGGATCGAGCGGGTCGATGCGCACCTCGCAGAAGTGTGCGCCGTGCGTCTGCATCGCGTACGTCTCCGACGTCTCGGCGTCGAGCTCGGAGCCGACCTCCGCCTCGATGGATTCCTCCCCCGCCGCGGCCAGGATCTCCTCGAAGGTCAGGGACCGCGACGGGTCGTGGCGGGCCACCAGGCTCCCACCGACGGCATCGACCGCGTCCGGCTCGAGGCCCGCCAGCGGCGAGCCCGGGTCGGCCGCGGCGAGCGCCAGCAGCTTCGCCCGGACGGTGCGGGACGCCGCCGCCACGGCCTCGCCGGCGGTGGCCGTGGTGCACGACCCGCCCGCGAGGGGCCCCGTCGGCAGGTCGCTGTCGCCCAGTTCGACGCTGGTCCGGTCGACCTCCACTCCCAGCACGTCGGCTGCGACCAGGGCGCACACCGTGTAGGCACCGGTGCCCAGGTCGGCGGCCGCGATGCGCACGCGCACCCCGCCTTCCCCGTCGATCCGCACATTGGCACTTGCAGCGCGGCGGATGCCAGGGAAGACCGCGGTCGCCATGCCCCAGCCGACGAGCTCGCCCCCCTCGCGCATGGAGCGCGGCTCGGGGGTGCGCTGCGCCCAGCCGAACGCCGCGGCGCCACGGTCGTAGCACTCGAGCAGGTGCTTGCCCGACCACGGCTGGCCGGTCTCGGGGCTGCGGTCCGCGTGGTTGCGGCGACGCAGCTCCAGCGGATCCATCCGCACTGCGATGGCGAGCTCGTCCATCGCCGACTCGAGGGCGAACGTGCCCGGCGTCTCACCGGGCGCGCGCATGAACGTCGGCGGGTTGACGTGGGTGCGCGCGACGCGCTGCGTGCAGCGCGCGTTGGGGGAGGCGTAGAGCGTCGCGCTCGTGGAGCGCGTGCACGACTCGAGCCAGTCGGTCGTGACCGCCGTGGGGTTGATCGAGTCGTGCGCGATGGCGGTGAGCGCGCCCTCGGGCGTCGCCGCGAGCCGCACCCGCTGCACCGTGCGCGGGCGCCCGCCCACCGACGAGTACGTCTGCGGGCGCGTGAGCACGAGCTTGACCGGGCGGGCCAGGCGCCTCGCCGCCATCACGGCGAGCAGGGTGTGCGGCCACAGCGCGCCCTTGTTGCCGAACGCACCACCGACGTACGGGCACACGACGCGCACCTGGTCCGCGTCGAGCCGGAACGCCGTCGCGAGCTGCGACGCATCGGACTGCACGCCCTGCGTCGACTCGTGCACGGTCAGGGTCCCGTTGGCCCACTCGGCGACCGTGGCGTGCGGCTCCATCGGCGAGTGCGTCAGGTTGGCCGTGGCGTAGACCTCGTCCACGACGATCGCACCTTCG
This sequence comes from Thermoleophilia bacterium, assembly GCA_025964465.1. Classification (GTDB taxonomy): domain Bacteria; phylum Actinomycetota; class Thermoleophilia; order Gaiellales; family SKUG01; genus JAGQUL01. The sequence goes on along the minus strand of JAOPYS010000178.1, from coordinate 4,111 downwards.
TCGGCGAGTGCCGCATCCACGTCGCCGCGCTCGTGGTCGGAGGAATCCTCGTGCCCACGGGCCAGCACCGCGACCGCCGTCAGCGCCTCGAAGTCGGCGTCGTGGATGAGCGTGGGCTCGAGGCGTTCGTAGTCGACGCGCACCAGCGCGCGCGCCTCCCGCACGGCCTCGGGCGACTCCGCGACCACGATCGCGACGTGCTGCCCCACGTAGTGCACGACGTCGTCGGAGAGCGGCATGTGCCAGTCGCCGGTCATGCCGGAGGTGGGGAGGTCCTCGAGCCGCTCGGCATCCTCGTGCGTGATGACGGCCAGCACGCCCGGCACGGCGCGAGCGGCGGCCGAGTCGATGCCGCGGATGCGCGCGCTCGGCACGGTGGCCTGCACGAGCCCTGCGTGCACGAGGCCGGTCGGCGCGAACTCCGCGGCGTACGTCGCGGCGCCACGTACCTTGGCGGCGCCGTCGATCCGCGCGGTGTCACGCCCGATCGCCGTCCCACGCACGGTCGGTGCACTCATGCCGCCTCCTCCACTGCGCGCTCGCGCAGGGTCCGCAGCGCGCGGATGATTGTGCGCTGCGCGAGCTCGACCTTGAACCCGTTGTCGCGTCGCGGCCGCGCGTCGGCGAGGGCCGCCCGCGCTGCCGCCTCGAACACCGCGTCGGTCGCCTCGTCGCCCACGAGGACCGCCTCGGCCTCGGTGCTGCGCCACGGCTTCGTGCCCACGCCGCCCAGGGCCACGCGGGCCGTTCGGATCACCCCGCCGTCCAGCTCGAGCGCCACGGCCGCCGATGCCAGCGCGAACTCGTAGCTGGCCCGGTCACGTGCCTTGGCGTACGTCGAGCGCGCAGCCCACGCCGAGGGCGCCAGCACCACGCCGGTGACCAGCTCGCCGTGCGCGAGCACGTGCTCGCGGGCGGGGTCGTCCCCGTAGGGCACGTAGAGGTCGCCGATCGGGATCGACCGCGTCGAGCCGTCCGCACGCAACGTCTCCACCGTCGCCTCCAGCGCCACGAGGGCGACCGGCATGTCACCCGGGCTCGTGGCGAAGCAGGCGTCGCTGCCGCCCAGGACCGCGTGGCCGCGGTGGTGCCCCTCCAGCGCGTCACACCCGGTGCCCGGGGAGCGCTTGTTGCAGGCCGCGGTCACGTCGCGGAAGTAGTTGCAGCGGGCGCGCTGGAGGAGGTTGCCGCCGACAGTCGCCATGTTGCGCAGCTGCGGGCTGGCGCCGGCGAGCAACGCCTCCGACAGCACGGGCCAGCGCTCGCGCACGCGCGGGTCGTTGGCGAGGTCGGAGTTGCGGACCGTCGCGCCGATGCGCACGCCGCCGCCCTCGATGTCCTCGATCTCCCCGAGGCCGAGGCGCGTGATGTCCACGAGCGTCCCCGGGGTCTCGACCTGCAGCTTCATCAGGTCGACGAGGGTCGTCCCGCCGGCGATGAACCGCGCACCGGGATCTGCCGCGACGCTGGCCGCCGCCTCCGCCTCGCCCGACGCGGGCAGCAGGACGAAGGGCTTCATCGCGCGACCTCCCGGTCGCGGACGCGTTCGATCGCATCGACGATGCCGGGGTAGGCGCCGCAGCGGCACAGGTTGCCGCTCATCGCCTCCTGCACCTGCGTGCGGTCGGTGGGGCAGCCCTCGTCCTCGACCAGCGCCACCGCCGACATCAGCTGCCCCGGCGTGCAGTAGCCGCACTGGAACCCGTCGCAGGCCACGAACGCCTCCTGCATGGGGTGGAGGGTGCCGTCCGTCGCTTCGAGGCCCTCGACCGTGCGCACCTCGGCGTCGCCGACCAGCGAGGCGAGCGTCAGGCACGACAGCACGCGGCGGCCGTCGACGTGGACGGTGCACGCGCCACACTGGCCGTGGTCGCAGCCCTTCTTGGTGCCGGTCATCCCGAGGTGCTCGCGCAGCGCGTCGAGCAGCGTCGTGCGCGGGTCCAGGTCGAGCTCGTGCTCACGCCCGTTCACGCGCAGCTGCTCGCGGAACCGGGGTCGCGAACGATCGTTCCGTGTCCCTGCATCGACCGCCACCGTGTCCATCATCCGACCATCCCCCTCGCGTACTCCGAAGAGGTCACCTGCCCGCTCCACCTGAAGTTGAACGTCCCCCTCGCCTGGCCAGCGCCGAGTCCACCTCAGCGCCCAACAGGACGATGATCGCGGACCAGTACACGTATAGCTGGAAGGCCACGAGGCCCGCGAACGCGCCGTAGAGCTGCCCCTGCTGCGCCACCGAATCGATGTACTTCGTGAAGAGCAGGGCGAAGGCGGCCCAGAGCACGAACGCGGTCAGGATGCCGGGCGTGACGATGCGCAGGCGCTGGCGGTCCGCGGGGGCGTAGGAGTAGGTCACGGCCAGCCAGCTGAACACGCACGCGACCACGATCGGCCAGCGCACGATGCGCCACGCCGCGAACCAGCCGTGTGCGCCGCCGGGTGCGTCGCGGATCACGGCCCCGATCGCCGGGCCGAGCGCGACCAGCAGCGTGGCGGCGAGCGCGAGCGTCGCGGTGAGCGCCGCCAGGGCGATCGACACGAGCACGCGCTGCACGCCGCTGCGCCGCTCCTCGAGGTCGAGCGCCTCGTTGAGCGCGGTGATGACCGTGCGGAACGCGGCGCTACCGGACCAGATCGCCAGCGCGAGCGCCAGCACGGCGCCGAGCGCCTGGCCCGTGCCGGGGTCGTCGAGCCGGTGCAGCTGGGCGCGCAGGGCATGCACCACCTTGGTCGGCACGGCGTCGGTGTCGGCGAGGGTGCCGAGCACGTCGCCGGCCCGGTCGCCGGCGCCGAGCAGCGACAGGATCGAGAGCGTCGCCAGCAGCAGCGGGAAGAGCGCGAGGGTGGTGCGGAAGGCGACCCCGGCGGCGTAGTGGAACGAGTGGTCGCGCACGAGCCCCTGTGCCACGTCGCGCACGAGTTCGCGCGGGTCGAGGTCCCCGCCCGCCGTCGACCCGGTGCTCACGTGCGCGTGACCGTGGCCTCGATCAGGCCGTGCGGCTCGTCGGTCGGCAGCAGCACGGCGCCCCGCGAGCGGCCGATCGCGGTGAGGTCGAGCGGGATGTAGTGCCGGTTGGGCAGCGCCAGCGAGACCTCGTCGATCGCCGGGCAGGCCGCGAGCGCCGCGCTCGCCATCTCGAACAACGTCGCCTGCACGCTGGGGGAGGGGTGCGTCGCGAACGTCTCCATCAGTGCCGCGCGGATCACCCGCCACGCCCCCTCGAAGTCCGCCGCCTCGTCCGTGAACCGCCACGACCCCGTGACGATCGTCGCCATCACCCGGTCGTCGGTCTCGGGCAGGGTCGTGAACTCGTCGCGCGGGAAGTCCCGGAACCACGATTCGGTGGTCTTGAGGATCGACAGCTCCTCGATGCCGCCGTGGAGCACCCGGTCGCGCGGCATCCCGTCCAGGCGCGCCGTGCGCCGCTCGCGCAGCTGCTCGAAGGCGTACGGATGGGCCGCGCCGTCCACGTCGATGTGGCGGTAGCCCGCCTCGCTCGCCTCGACGAGCACGCCGTCGATGTGGTCGGCCTTCCCGCCGAAGTGGTCGTGCAGCCGTAGGAGGAACGACTCGACGCTCTCGCCGTCGGCGGCGTCCTCCGTGAGCGCGTGCACCGTGTTCTTCATCGTGTCGGTCGCGATCACGTGGGCGTTGTCGCCCTCGACGTGTGCGGCCGTGAAGTCGCCACGCAGCGCCACGCGCACCGTGCGGTCGACGAACCGGTGGACGCCGTCGGCGCCGCGCTCGACGCGGGCCACCCGCACCCGCGCCTTGCCGTACTGGTTCCCCGCCAGCCGTGCCCCGTCCGTGCCCATGTGTCTCGCCCTCCGTTGCGTGTCCCCGGCCAGCCTCGCGGTCGCGGGCGAGCGCGTCAACCGGCGCGGCGGGGCGTAGGATGCCGACCATGCAGGTCGCCGCCACACCCGTGCAGGTCGGATTCACGCTGCTGCCCGACCTCGCCAGCGAGCTGGTGGGCGGTCGCGTGCACGCGTGCAACGACGAGTTCTTCGCAGCCGCGGCGAACCTCGTGCGCCGCAGCGTGCCCGTGTTCGACCCCGACGCCTTCGCCACCACCGGCAAGGTCATGGACGGGTGGGAGAGCCAGCGCGG
>JAOPYS010000154.1 GCA_025964465.1 Thermoleophilia bacterium | reverse complement strand
CCCACAGCAGCGCGGACAGGGCGACGAGGAAGGCGACGGCGAGGCGCGGCATGCGAGCGGGTGCTACCCGTTGGCCAGCCGGATCGCACGCCGCCGTCCCGGCCGTCCCCACCCCCTTGCCGGATCCGGCGTCGGGGCGCATGCTGGAGGGAAGGTGACGGGACTCCACCACAACACGCAGGAACGTCGGCAGCCGTCGATGGCCGACGTGTGGAACGATTTCCCCGGAGCGCCCGGGTCACTGGTGCCGGCCGTCGCGCAGGGCATCGCCCAGCACGCGCCGCTCGCGCCCCTGCACCTGCACGCACCGACCTACGCCCCCGCCGACGCCGCCCTTCCCGCCGACGCCGCCCAGGTCGACGGCTACCGCGACACGGCCGGATGGTCCGCCATCAAGCACTGCATGCAACTTGCGTTCGTGGCCAGCGTGCTGCTGCTGGTCCTCTCGGGCGGCGACTCGCCCCTGATGGCGCTCGCCTACGTCGCCACCGGCCTGCTGCTCATGGCGACCATGGTCCTGACCGACCGCCAGATGTTCCAGGACGCCGACCGCGGCGGCTTCACGGTCGAGGTCGCGCAGCCCCTCGACGCGGCCCCGCTCAGCCCGCACGCCCAGCACCTCCAGGCCCTCGAGGCCGCCCAGCGCCACGGCTTCCACGTCGGGGTGCCCGGCACGGTCCGCTCCGGCGACCAGCTGCGGCCCCTGCTCGAGCAGATGCAGGTCGTCATGCCCGAGCGCGTCGACGTCACCTGACGCGACACGCCGCCGGTCACACCGGCAGCAGCAGCTCGCGCGTCGTCTCGTCCAGTTCCAGCTCGTGCAGGTCCGGCAGGTTGCGGAACCGCTGCCGGTAGTCGAACCCGTACCCGACGTAGAAGCGGTCCGGCACCGTGAACCCGCGGAACCGCACCGGTGCGTCGACCAGTCGACGGTGTGGGCGATCCAGCAGGGTGCACACCTCGATCGACGCGGGCTCGTGTGTCTCGAGCCACTTCACGAGGAAGCGCAGCGTCAGCCCGGTGTCGATGACGTCCTCGACGAGCAGCACGTCGCGACCGGCGACCGGGATCTGCAGGTCCTTGAGGATCTGCGCCTGCACGCCCGTGGTGCCGTCCCCGTACGCGCTCAGCGCGAGGAAGTCCATCTCGTGCGCGACGGTCATGTGGCGGACGAGGTCGGCCGCGAACACCGTCGCGCCCTTGAGCACGGTCACCAGGACGGGCACCGACCCGGCGTAGTGCTCGCTCACCTCACGGCCGAGCGTGGCCACGCGCGAGTCGAGCTGCTCGCGTGAGTAGAGGATCGGTCCGAGTCGCGGGGCGTCGCTCACGAGGTCGAGGATACCCGGCGCTCGCGCACGTTGCGCGCTTTTCCTGCTCAGCCCGCGAGCAGCCGGTCGACCGGGGCGGCGGATGCGCCCCGGGACCGCAGCTTCTGTCCGAGCGCCTCGATGTCACGCCGGTAGAAGAGGCGCACGTTGACGTCCGGGTAGCGCTGGCGCAGCTTGCGCACCTTGCGGTTCTTCTTGGTGACGAGCTCCTGTCGCATCGTCGTCACCTCGAGGAACAGGTTCAGCTCGGGCAGGTAGAAGTCCGGGCGGAAGGCCTCACTGACACGACCCTCCTCGTCCGTCTCCAGCACGAAGGTGACCGGCTCGTACTCCCAGTCGATGCCGTAGAAGTCGAGCAGCTCCGCGCACTCGCGCTCGCTCTCCGTCACGAAGCGGGGCTCGACCCGTCCGCGGAAGCTGCGCCACAGGCGGCAGCTGGCACCGTCCTCGAGCGCCGCGGCGTCCTCGGCTTCCGCCCGTCGTCGTCGCCTCGCCATGGTCTGCGTCACCGGTAGCACCCCGTCCATCGCGATGGTGGCTGCACTGCTGCCACCGTATACGACGGACGTGGTCCGGAACCTGCACGTGGGGGACGCAGCGAGCGACGTCGCGGCTCGGCGAGGGAGGGTGCTGACGGTCATGTGGGGGAGGGTCCTGGGGAGGAGGAGGGGAGGTATCGCGGGAGGGCCTGATGGTACGGCCGTCGCCGGACGGCGTCAGCAGCCCCGCCGATGGGTAGGTGATCCACGATGAAATTCACCGCCCGCCGCCGCGTCATCGCCCACATGTCCGACCTGCACTGCGGGCATCCGCACTTCGTCCCGGAGATGCTCGAGCTCGCCATCCAGGAGGTCAACGAGCTCGCCCCCGACGTCGTCGTGATCAGCGGCGACCTGACGGGCTTCGGGTTCCTGCCCGACTACGAGCAGGCCCGCGAGTACGTGGACAAGCTCGAGTGCGAGCACATCGTGACCATCCCGGGCAACCACGATGCGCGCAACGTGGGGTACCTCCACTTCGAGGACCTGTTCGGTCCGCGAAACCGCGTGCTGCACTTCGACGGCATGTCGATCGTCGCGGTCGACTCCTCCGAGCCCGACCTCAACGAGGGCTGCGTGGGGCGCGGGCGCTACGGGTGGATCCGCAAGCAGTTCGCGCACCCCGCCGACCTGCGCGTGTTCGTCCTGCACCACCACCTCGTGCCCATCCCGCGCACCGGCCGCGAGCGCAGCATGGTGACGGACTCCGGTGACGTGCTCGAGCTGCTCGCCGAGTGCGGCGTCGACATCGTGCTGAGCGGCCACAAGCACGTGCCCTACGCGTGGCAGCTGGAGGAGATGTTCGTCGTCAACGCGGGGACCGTGTCGACCACGCGCCTGCGCGGGCGCGTGAAGCCGAGCTACAACATCATCGAGGTCACGCCCCAGATGGTGACCATCGACCAGAAGATCCCCGGCGCCGGCCGCGAGCGCGTGATCAGCTTCGACCCCGCGAGCCGCGAGTACCGCAAGTACGTGAGCGAGGCGAGCGGCTGGGCGCCGCCGGTGGACAACGTCACCGTCGTCGAGCACGGGCACGGCGCGGGCTTCGGCGCCGGCGGCGGGCAGGGCATCACCGACGCCGTCCGGGGCAGCGAGAACGGGGATGAGACCGAGTCCTGACGCGGTCCGATCGGCCCGTGTCTTCGGTTAGGGTCGCGGCGACCGCGCGCCGCGCGGATCCGTCCAGGAGCCCGCATGACCTTCAGCCGACGCGCCGCCGCCAGCCGCCTCCTCGCCGCCGTCGGCGTGCTCGCCACGGCGCTCGTCGCCGCTCCGGCTGCCGGCGCGTCCGCCGGTGGCAGCACCGACTTCGCGATCACCTCCACCGCGGCTGCCCGGACGACGGTGCTCGGCTCCACGTTCCGCGTGTCCTCACGGTTCACGGTCACGTGCCCGCAGGCCGGCACCGACCCGTGCGAGGTCACGACCGCTGCGTACACCCGCGAACGCACGGCCGGCGGCGGGATCCGGCTGGTCGATGCCGGTACCGGCAGCACCCGACTGGACCCCGGCGGGCGTGGTCGGATCGTGGTTCGACTGAACGCCGCCGGGGCCGCCGCGCTCCGCGCGCGTGGCGCGCTGCGCCTGAGCCTGTCGATCACGGCCGACGACGGCGTCTACGGGGCCCTGTACGACGTCGTCCAGTCCGTGCGCATCCCGGCCCGGCAGGTCAGCGACGCGTCCTCCGGCCGCACCGTCACGCTCACGCACGGGCAACGGCTCGTCGTGGTGCTGCGCGGCGAGTCCGCCTCCACCGGAAGCCGCTGGACGGTCGCCCGCCTCGCCGCCGGCTCGACGCTGCGTCGCCTGTCGGAGCGGATCGTGGCGTCACCCTGCCCCACCGGCAACACCGGGTGCAGCGCGTCGCGCGTGGTGACCTTCGCGCCTGTCGGCACGGGCACGGCGCAGGTGTCGGCCGTCCTCGGGGGGCCGGCCGGGTCGGTCGTCCGCCGCTTCCGGCTCGCCGTGGGCGCGCAGGGGTGACCGCGTCCACGACCACGTCGGTGGCGGCGGGGCCGTTGCTGGCCTGCCGGCAGGTGGTGGCCAGGGTGGCGTTCAGCCGTCCGGAGGGCTGGTTGTACATCGCGTTCTGTCCGCGGCTGGTCAACCTCGGCTCCGAGGTCGCACATGCGGTGACCATCGAGCTGCAGCCCCGCACCGGGGCGTGGCTCGAAGCGGAGGGATGTCGCGTCTGGCCGGGCGAGTTCGAGGCCGTCGCACCCAGCCAGCAGGTGGGGGACGCGACCCTCATCGCGCTCGAGCGCGACCTCGCCGACGGGCTGCACGCCCAGCACGTGGCGGCCGGCGACCTGCCACGCGCGTCGTGGGCGGTGGGCATCCCGCTCGACCTGCTCGCGACCCGCCCGCCCGGGTGGCTGCCGATCTTCGAGTCCGCCCGCACGACGGTCGACCTCGACCGACCGGGCGTGTGGGAGTGCGGGGTGCCCTCGGACGAGGTGTTCGGCGTGGCGCACTACGCGCTCGGTGACGGAGGCGACGATCCACGCAGCCACTACGTGGCCCTCCCGTTCGACCGGATCTACGTCCCGAGCGGGTGGACCCCGCCCGCCGCGCTCGTCGACACCGACGGCAACTGACGCGACCGGACCGGCGGCCTGACCGGGTGGGGGCCGGAGTGGGTATCGGAGGTTCGATGGACGACGCCGCGCTTCCCCTTCCCCTCCGCCTCGCTCCCGGTGACTCGCCCGCGTGCGTGGTCCTCGTCGACGGGGAGCACTACCCGACCGCGGTCGCCGATGCCATCGCCGACCTGCGGGCCGCCGGGTGGGAGGTGCGCGCCGCGGCGCTCGTGGGCGGCGGCGAGAAGCTGCGCGGCGAGCCGACCTACGGCGTGCCCCACGTGG